>DDWD01000081.1:10558-12677 GCA_002345825.1 Bacteroidales bacterium UBA2295 | reverse complement strand
CTAATATTGCACCCGTAAACAGCAAGTTATGACACAGAACATTTTCACCACAATGCTTAAGAATAAACGTAACGATATGGCAAAAGCCATGTTGATGCAAAAACGTATGTTCTTACGCAGGCTAGGTGAAATGGGTGAATAGCGAAAACTCTTAATCTAGATAGATACAAGGCCTGCAGAATTCTGCAGGCCTTTTTTTGTTTAATCAAACCCTTCAATTACAAAGATGAAAGTTTTAAAGCTTGGCGGCACATCGGTGGGATCCGCAGAGCGCATTCAGAACCTGAGGCGCATTATCCCCACCACAGAACCCATTGTAGTGGTTCTATCGGCCATGGCCGGCGTTACCAACAACCTAGTAGAATCAATAAACCTTGCGGCAATGGGAAATACTAAGCTGGCTAAGGATAAGCTGAAAGAGGTTGAGCTGATGCATATAACCACCTGCGAAAACCTTTATACAACATCAAACTTTAAAATGAAGGGTAAAGAGTTGATTAAAAAGATCTTTGAAGTTTCATACACCAAGTTAGAACGTTTTGACGATTCAACTGGTAGAGAAATTTTAGCTATGGGCGAAACCCTATCTACTAATCTTTTTCATCTGTACCTTCAGGAGCAGAGAGTAGAAGCAGCACTAATTCCAGCGCTTAGCTTCATGCGGATTGATAAGGATGGCGAGCCCGACTACTTTTACATTGCCGAAAATTTAAATCGGCTGCTCGATTCGTGCACAGGCATCAACGTAATTATTACCCAAGGATTTATCTGCCGAAACTCAAAGGGCGAGGTTGATAACCTGAAGCGGGGTGGCAGCGATTACTCCGCAGCGATAATTGGGCACGCCATAAATGCCAGCGAGGTACAGATATGGACCGATATTGATGGATTCCACAATAACGACCCACGATACATTGAGGGAACGTTACCCATCCGAGAGCTCTCGTTCGACGAGGCTGCCGAGCTGGCCTACTTTGGCGCCAAAATATTGCACCCATCAACCATTCACCCGTGCCAGGAAAAGAATATTCCCGTGATTCTTAGAAACACGCTAAACCCCAACGATGCGGGAACCACAATTACCGCTGCGCATCAAGATGGAGGGATTAAAGCCGTTGCCGCCAAGGATGGCATCACTGCCATTCGAATAAAATCGCTTAGAATGCTGATGGCACACGGCTTTCTGAAAAAAGTATTCGACATTTTTGATGAGTACAAAACCCCAGTAGATCTAATCACCACATCGGAGGTAGCTGTTACACTTACTATTGACGATACTCGCAACTTAGAACTTATACTAAAGTCACTTAGGTCGTTTTCGTCGGTTGAGATTGAGCAGGAACAAACCATTATATGCGTTGTGGGCGACTTCCTAGCGCAAAATCCAGGCATGGCCTCAAGGGTATTCGATTCACTGCGAGATATTCCCATTAGCCTAATATCGTACGGAGGTAGTTCGCACAATATAACCCTTTTGGTAAATGGTGCGAAAAAGATTGATGCCCTAAGGGCATTGCAGCAAGTAGTTAACAATCCGCAAACAGTAAGCACAGTAAACGATGGAAACACCAGCATATAGATACAACCTAAGCCTACTAAGGCAAACGCTCGACGTGGCAATAGCCGAATCGTCGCACTACGGATATAACCTTCACTACGCCGTAAAGGCCAACTCAAACCCAAAAATACTTGAAACAATTGCCCTAAGAGGTATCGGTGCCGATTGCGTGAGTGGTAACGAAATTCAGGCAGCCCTCGATGCAGGATTTGCTGCAGGTAGAATTGTATTTGCAGGCGTGGGCAAAACCAATGCTGAGATAGAGCTGGCCATTGGTAAGGGAATCCAATGTATTCATGTGGAGTCGTTCGAGGAGTTGCTGGTCATTAATGAACTGTCGGCCAATAGACACAGAATTACACCCATAGCCCTTAGGCTAAATCCCAACCTCGATGCCGGTACGCATAAGTATATAACCACAGGAACAAACTTTAATAAATTTGGTTTTAGCGATCAGGAGTTGCTTGAAGCCATTAGGGTTTTACCAACCCTTAGCGCAGTGAAACTTATTGGCTTCCATTTCCATATTGGCTCACAAATTCTCGACATCTCAAAGTTTGC
>DDWD01000081.1:0-10420 GCA_002345825.1 Bacteroidales bacterium UBA2295 | reverse complement strand
TCCATTTTGAACCGGGACGATCACTGGTTGGTCAATGCGGCGAGCTGCTCACCAGAGTACTATACATTAAACGGGGTGAGGATCGCTCCTTTGCTGTTGTTGATGCAGGAATGAATAACCTAATTAGACCCGCACTGTACCAAGCCAAGCATAGCATTTACTGCATACATCAAACCGAAAATCCCTGTGAGACCTACGATGTAGTGGGTCCTATTTGCGAAAGTAGCGATGTGTTTGGCACCCAGATTGAGCTGCCAAAACTTATGCGCGGCGATCTGCTGGCCATCCGTTCGGCAGGTGCATACGGTGAGTCGATGAGCTCGCGTTACAACCTCCGAAATATAACACCAAGCATTTTTACTGCTGGTAGTGAGGCCACCATAGAGATGATGGCTGAGTAAGCAAGGGGGATCAATTCTGAACCAAAGGAGTATTGGACAAACAAATCAAAATAAAATGATGAGCAACCTATTTGAAACACTGCGCGCCAAAGGAGTGACCATTCCGAGTGATGCTGAAGAGTTACTAAACAGCTGCAAGGGGTACACCCTTTTTAACACAACCGATGAGCTGGCCATAGCCGCACTGGGTGGCGAGGGTAAAAGCACCTACGAGGTGAAGTACGATGTACCGGGAAAAGGGGAATTCACCGAGGCCATAGTACATAGGGTTACCAATGGCGTTTCGGCCAACTATACCGAACCATATATGCGTCGTCGCGATCCTGGCACCATGGTTATTGCCGACGATTTGCCCAGCGATAAAACTCGCTTTCGCGATAAGTATAATTACGAATTCTGCAGCCTAAAAGCCGAAACATTCGAATGGCTTAAAAATCAAGAGCTGGCTGCGTTCTTTTACTTTGCTGGCCGCAACGGTATTGGAGTAGGCGGTATAGCCATTGCACCTGCCAATGCAGGTTTCTTTGCTTTGGGGCTAGCAATGCTTCAGCAAATTGTCCCCATCGAGGAGCTAAACAGCGATTTTAAGGTGGAGTCGGTAATATACGTTGCACCCCCATTCCGCCATACTCATTTCGAGGGGAAACAAGTGGTTGTGCATAACCGCACCCAAACGCTTCATGAAATATACTCGTACAACCTATACCCAGGCCCCAGCGCCAAAAAGGGTCTTTACGGAGCACTGCTCACCAAGGGCGAGCGCGAGGGTTGGGTAACTGCCCACTGCTCAACGGTTCAGGTGATAAGCCCTTACGACAATATCACCACGTTTATGCATGAGGGTGCCAGTGGTGGCGGAAAAAGCGAGATGCTACAAACCATTGTACGTGAACCTAAGGGTGATATCAAGATAGGTCAGAATATTATAACCGGCGAATCGCGATTCATAAACCTTCCCATGTTCTGCTCATTCAACCCTGTAACCGATGATATGGCTTTTTGCCACCCATCGATACAAAAGGATAACGGCAAACTTTGGGTTTCCGATGCTGAAAACTCGTGGTTTATTAGGGTAGATAGCATACAGGAGTATGGCGACGATCCGCTTCTCGAAAAAATTACCATAAACCCTAGCAAACCGCTATTGTTTTTAAATATCGACACAATTCCTGACAGCACTGCACTGGCGTGGAATCATATTGAGGATGCACCCGGTAAGCGATGCCCAAACCCAAGGGTGGTTTTGCCCCGCGAGAGTATGCCCAATGTAATTGGGTCGCCCATCTCGGTTGATGTACGTAGCTTTGGGGTACGTACCCCACCTTGCACAAAGGAAAATCCCACCTATGGCATTTTGGGCTTATTCCATATTTTACCGCCAGCTTTGGCGTGGTTATGGCGATTGGTTTCGCCCCGTGGATATGGCAACCCCAGCATTGTGGGTGGCGATGGTATGGAGTCGGAGGGAGTAGGTTCCTACTGGCCATTCGCTTCGGGTCTTAGGGTGAGGCATGCAAACCTACTGCTTGAACAGATTATGGATAACCCCCGCACCCGATACACCCTGGTACCGAACCAGCACATTGGTGCATGGAAGGTTGGCTTTAAGCCACAATTGCTCATGCGGGAATACCTAACTCGCAGGGGAAGTGCTAAGCTTCGCACCGACCAGTACCAAGAGGCTCGCTGCTCGCTGTTAGGCTACGAGCTAAAATACTTAACCATTGAGGGAGCAAGCGTGCCCAAGCGATTTTTGCAGGTGCACCATCAGGTGGATGTGGGAACAGAGGGCTACGATGCTGGTGCAAAGATCCTATTTGACTTCTTTAAAAAGGAGTTGCCCCAATATTTAACCCCTGAGCTTCATCCGGTGGGCCGCAAAATTATTGAAACCTGCTTGGCGAATGGTACAATGGAATCATACAACGACATTATTCCCTTGAATTACGAATATAATTTCCCCCAGATTGGCGAGGTATAAGCTCTTGCAGGACTTATAGCGCAGAAAAAAACCTCAAAGAGAGGTTGTCTAAATGCTATTTATACTAAATTTGGTATGGGTTTGCTATCTGCATAGCAAACCTATACTTTACATTCAACCTAAGCATTATGAATATCGATAAGCGCATTGACAATCATCTGCAAAATATAAAAGGGCTGGTTTCAGACAACCTCGCTCCGATAGTTGAGAAACCTCTAACCAATCTTGAGGTGTGGCTTGCCAGCTACATCAACCTAAGCCAAAAACATATCGAAGAGCTAGAGGGCTTTGAGGACGAGGAGGATAGCATAAGAATACTTTTAGAGCACATTCGGTTTCGTAACGATATGCTTACCGCGCTCGATGAGTGGATAGGCGACAGAATCTCGTTAAGCCGAAAGCAATGCCTCGGTGCATTTGATGATGAACTCTTCAAATTTATTAAAAAACTGCCAAAACACTGGGTTACCAACCAAGCCGAGGAACGCTTTAAACCTATTCCCAGCGATGAGTTTCGCGAAAAGCTTATCAAACTACTAAAAAGATTAGGATTCTGGTTTTACTCAACCCCCACCAGAACTGGAAATCTTTTTCGAAAAATCTTTAAAAAATCTGCCAAGCAAACCCCTCGGTGGAAGCAAAGAATCCCCATACGCAAGCTAAGCAGCTGGTACTTCGGCAACCATTTCCTTCATAAATTTATCGATATTGCCGATGAGGCATACAAGCAGAGCGCACTGCTGGCCAACGAAATGTGGAAGGTTGATAATGAACTATACGAACACATCAACAAGTTTGCGCTAAACGAAATAAATAAAGAAGAGTTTACCCAAGGCTGGAAAGATACACACCAAAAAAAACTAAGGAGTATTAAGCGGAAGGTAACATCGCAAAGAACCAAGCTGGTGAAATTGTTGGATGAGGGGCTGAATTCCATTGATGAGCACTTTGTTCAACAGGCTAAGATTGGTGGCACTCTGGAGTTTAAATCGTTTAAGCATCGCGAGGCTAAACGTAAACGCGATTTATCCAAAATCAAAAAGCGTTACACCAACCAGCTAAATAACAGGTTTAACACCCTGTATATCCTGGCCGATGACTGGAAATTTAACCAAGAAATCTATGTGCTTACCACCAATGCGCAAAAGGCCGGACTACATTTCAAGTATAGGCTGCAAGGAAAGGCTGAAGTGGTAGGAGAACCGCTAGCGAAGATTCCAGAATTTATTGCAAAGATCAAAGAAAGTATTGAGCTGAAAGATCTGGATGAGTTCAAAAAAAGTATTCAGCTGCTTAAGTACAATGCGGGCAAGATTTTAATAAATGGTATAATCGGTGAAATAACAGATACCCTGTTTAAGCAGGATTTCCCGCTTATTATCGACGATGCTGAAAGCAAGCTGCTTTCGGATCTTGGTAAGATGACTCAGCAACGAATCCTAGTTGAAGGCTTTGACCCCTCACAAGCATACCCTAGCAAAGCGCTTGGCTCCATCTCGGCCAACCAGCTCATTGAGTTTGAGATGACGGATAGCGTGCAGAAATCGGTTAAAACCATTAAACTTGAAGCCCTAGAAACTCTTGAAAAAATTCGTCTTCAGCTTGATGAGCTAGGACGAATGGTGATGTTTGGGCTAGACACCTCGTTAGTTATACTTAACGAAAAGGGGGGTGATGCTTTACCAGAAAGCATAGAAAATGCCATATCGGGAATTGAGCGCGCCAATAGCAAGTACAAAGACCTTAGCCAAAATTTTAGCGATTTTATCAACTCACTACAAAATAACTTTGGTGAGGCTGTAAATGAATTCTCCCAATCGCTAATTGAGTTAACAAACAACTCTACAGTTGAAAAAATTCGTTATCGTATAGCCAAAGCCAAAGCAATTCGCAAAGGGCAGCTTATTATTAAGCACATAAAAAACATTGTACCCAGCGTAAAGCATTGGGTATTGAAAATGCGTAAGCTAATATCGATAAAATCAATAAAGAGCATTGGCTACGTAAAAAACAAGCTGGGCATTCAGAAAATTGCCAAGGAAATATCGGTTGAGATAAGCGAATTCCTAACAAAAAGCGACTTGAGCTTTAAAAAACTACCGTTTGTTTACCGACGGCTTTTTGTAAACGAACCGCTCAAGGATCAAGGGTTTTATCACGCCCGCACCAAAGAGAGTAATACATTAAAGTTATCGTTTGAAAAGTGGCAAACGGGCAACTATATGCCAGTACTTATCATAGGCGAGAAAGGTAGCGGAATTAGCAGCTTTTTAGATATTTTTGCTCAACAGCAACTGGCCAAAAGCCTAATTGTAAAATCGGTTGTCCTTACCGAGCGCATTCTTACGCAAGAGCATCTGCTAAAATTCCTAGGCGAAAGCATAAGAGAATCGGCATTTACCAGCCCACAGGATTTTGTAACATACGTACAGCAGCAAGAGCCCTTTGTACTAATTTTAGACCGATTACAAATGCTTTACCTGCGGGAGCCCGGCGGCTTTAAATGCTTTAAGCATCTTTTTGAACTCATAAGCAGTACCAGCCGCAATATATTCTGGATATGTACCTGCGGAATTTACGCATCATCGTACCTTAATAAAGCTGTAGGCCTTAGAGGCTATTTCCCTTCCGTGGTAGAAATGGAAAAACTTGATGCCAAAAATATTGAGCACATCATTATGCTTAGGCACAAAACCAGCGGATACTACCTCAAGTTTAACCCATCGGCCAACGATTTGGCCTCGCGAGCTTTTACAAAGCTGAACGAGAAGCAACAACAAGACCACCTCCACACCAAGTATTTTGAGCAGCTCAACATTTTTACCAAATCGAACATTGCCTTTGCTTTGCAGCTATGGATTAGGAGTATTGATAAAATTGAGGAAAACACCTGCCACCTAAACTCACTTGACGATGTTGACTTTAGCTTCATGATGAACCTTGAGCAAGAAGTGGTTTTTGGCCTGCACAACCTACTACTGCACGAGCGGCTAGATGCAACCGAACTTGCTAGCATGCTAAACATTGGCATACGCCAAGCAAAGTTACTGCTAATGCGCCTAGCCGACAGAGGAATTGTAACGGATAAAGAGGGGTTTTACAAAATCCACCCGCTGCTATACAGGCAAACCGTGCAGCTGCTAACCGATAAGAACCTAATTTATTAGATAAGTAAATTTTCACAAAGAATTCCTACACATATGAACAGGTTAACTATAATTAGCTACACTACCAAGTTGCGAATACTTTTACTCAGCGCATTTTTGCTGATATCAGTAATTTCGCCTTGCGTAAGTGCGCAGCACAACATTTTTTTGAGTCAGAACCAAAGTGCTGACACCTTGGTGCAACAGCAGTTGGCCCCAGAGGCCAAACCCCAAGCAAACGAGGAGCAGCCAGATCAAAAAGAAACTAACGACAATAAAAGCAGTGTAACTAATCCTCCAGATATTAAAGGAATAATATCGTTTAGCAAAATATTCTGGTCAGTTGTATTTATTGTAATAGGATACTTTTTGCTAAAAGCTGTATCGGGCATATTAACGCTAGTAAGCGACCGCAAGCCGAAATACCAAAGCACCATTAGAAGACTACTGCCAATGATAAAAATTTTCGGCTGGGCATTTATTTCGTATATCATTATTAGTGCAATTTTTCAACCTCCACGCGAAACCGTTTTTGCATTCTTTGCATCTATAGGTGTGGCCATTGGTTTTGCATCGCAGGACTTGCTAAAGAATATTTTTGGTGGCCTCATGATCCTCTTCGACCGCCCATTTCAGGTTGGCGACAAGATTGAGTCGGGCAATTTTTACGGCGAGGTGCTAGAGGTTGGGCTACGCTCTACCCGTATTGTAACCCCCGATGATAGCGTGGTTACCATCCCCAACTCAGAGATGATGAACCAATCGATATCGAACTCAAACTCGAGCGAAAACAACTGTCAGGTAATTGCCGAGGTTTACTTGCCACACACAATTGACACCAAAAAAGTACGCGAAATTGCCACTGAGGTGGCACAGGTATCAAAATACATATACCTGAACAAGCCCATTGCAGTGCTTTTTTTTAGCGAGAAAACCAATCAAAAACCTATGCTTAAAATGCGTTTAAAAGCCTACGTTAATAATCTGCGGCACGAGTTTGCCTTTAAGAGTGAAATGACAGAATTTGTGCTAAAAGAGCTGATTAAGGAGGGGCTTATCTCACAAGAATAATGGCGCCAACTACTTAGGATTGGTGTTCTCCTTGATGTACACATCGCGCTGTGGAAATGGAATTTCAATGCCCTTCTCCTTAAACTTTCTGAATATAGCGAAGTACAGCTCGCTTTTCAATATCCTGGGAGTTCGACTATACCTGTTGGTGTATATACGCAGCAAAAAGTTTAGGCTGCTGTCGCCATACTCATCGAAGAGCACATCGGGTTCAGGTTTGGTTAGCACGCCAGGGTGCGCTTTGGCCACATCAACAAGAATTTCTCTGATAACTTCAGGATCTTCCTTGTAAGCCACACCAACAGGAATGCTAACCCTTACATTCCCATCGTTATAGCTCCAGTTGATCACGGTATCGGATACAAATTTTGAGTTGGGAACCACTATCGTAATATTGTCATTGGTATTAATGGTAGTACTACGTGCCGAGATGTTGATTACATCTCCAGTTAGATTATTAAGCTCAGGTAGTTCTACCCTATCGCCCACCTTTATAGGTCTTTCAAACAGAATAATTATTCCGCTGATGAAGTTGTTGGTCACGTTCTGCAATCCAAAACCGATACCAACACCCAGCGCACCAGCCAAAACGGTTAGCGCGCTTAGATCTATACCAGTGGCCTGAATTACCACGATAAGGCCAATGAAGATAAAAATATAACGAAAAATTGAACCAATGGCATGCGATACGCCCTCGCCCGTACCGTATCGCTTAAGCAACCGCTCAACCACATAGCGGCTTAGTAATTTCGAAACAAATATTATAAGCCACGATCCTACCACCAGGTATAAAATCATACCTATGGAAAACTTAGAGTCGGAGCTAGTAAAAATTGGCTTAGATAGGAAATCGCCAATCTGTTGAAGAAAAATGGATATAGATTCCATAATGAGAAATATTTACACTAAGGTAAATATTTTCTGCTAACCAAAAGCCCCCTTGGCAATAAATACCGAGGGGGCAATAGCTATATTTTTATAGAGATTAGGACTAATCCAAGGCAGAAGTAATTGCGCCCTCAATCTCTCTGAAGTTAAAAGGCTTCCTAAAATACTTGTTTATCAGGTTTTTGCTTAAGGCCTCGTTTATCTCATCGGTAATATCAAAACCAGTTAGAATGTAGTACACTATATACGGAAAACTCTGCTTTGCCTTGGCAATAAACTCCAGTCCATCCATCTTGGGCATACGCATATCGCTAATCACCACAGAAATGGTTGGGTCGTTCTCAAGTATTGCCAATCCATCGTCTCCCGAAAGGGCTGTTACTACCCTAAACTTAGACTTAAAATTCAGCTCAAAAAGTTTTAGGTTAATCGACTCATCATCAACATACAACAACGATATCTGTTCTGCCATATCACTTAAAATTGTTTCACATTACTTTAATTCAGCACTTCTTACAAAACCACCATAAAATTGTGACATTCCAAGCACCTACATTTAGTATAAATAATATTTTGTTTGCAGGCAAAACTAAGCACAAGTCACACTTGTGCTTATACAGAATTTTACAAAAAAGGTTATGTTAAAATTGGGTTTTATATCTACAACCTTAATAAATCAAAAGTATTTGGATCAAGGATCAAACTATTTTGTAAACCAGAGCCTTTGGTTCGCTAGTATGGAGCACCACTGGTCCGGAAGCTACCCAGTATAAATATTTCTTTGGGTGTAATGCTAAGTACTGGCACAGGCGATTTGTTAAGCATATGCTGTGCTGAGGTTCCCAGCACTAGGTCGGCAAGGCTATCGTTCTGTTCAGTCATTATTGATATCAAATCTGCTTCAACATCCAGCGCATAATTTATGGTTGCGGTGGTTACGCTGCTCCCTTTTTGCCTCTCAAGCTTATACTTGATATCATGATCTTTAAGATATTCGCACACCTGCTTGCAGTAAGCCGACACCTTGTTCTCAATATCCTCACTTTCAGTAGTGGTTAGTCCTAGCACATGCACCTCTGACCCAAAAGCTGCTGCAATCTTGGCAGTAAGGGGTAATTTCTGACGAGTATCATTCGATGAATCGATGGGGAGCACAATAGTTCTAATTTCGCGTGGCACAGAGCCGTGGCGAATAGTAATAACCGGCAAATCGGATGCCGATATAATTTTAAGAGCATTGCTCCCTATGAACAAATCCTCGAAACCTGATGCACCATGGGTTGAACTAATGATCACAGAATCTTCGAATGCCTGCGCTTGGTTAACCACCTCACGAAAAATCTTCCCTTTTTTTACGATATATTCAAGCTGTTCGGTCTTAAGCATCTTGGGAGCATACTCTCGCTTTAAACTCTCAAAATTTTGTAACGCCTTCTTTTTTTCCTCCTCATACCCAACACGCCCCATTTCCGATGGATATTTCTGCACATACACCATCTGTATGCGGCTGCTAAACCTATTGGCAAAATGAATGGCTAGCCTTAGCCCATTGAGCGATTCTTCTGAAAAATCGATTGGGACAATTATATTTTTCATAACGATTATTTGTTTATTATTGGCATTGAGCAAACTTAGCAATAAACCTCAACATAACAGGCTATTGCAATATCTTTTTTTGATGTTTTGCAAAACAAAATCTTTGGATATTGTTTAAAATGTGACAAAGAACTTACTTTGTACAAAATTAATGAATATGACCGACACCCCATCCACCTGCATTTATAACACCAGCCAATACCAACGCAAACCAACAATTGAGGTAAATATCGGTGGAATTGTACTGGGAGGCTCCAATCCCATCAGGGTTCAAACCATGACCACCACCAACACCAATCAAATAGAGGCAACAGTTGAACAATGCATTTCGACCATAAAGGCAGGCGCCGAATATGTTAGGCTTACCACCCAGGGTGTAAAAGAAGCACAAAGTTTAGGACTTATTAAGCAAGAACTCCGCAATCGGGATTACAGTACGCCGCTTATTGCCGACATTCATTTCAATCCAGCTGCAGCCATAGAGGCCGCAAAGTATGCCGAGAAAATTAGGATTAACCCAGGAAATTTCTCCGATAAGTCCAGGACATCGTCATTTGATTTCACTGAGAATGACTACGAACTTGAGCTGCAAAGGGGTGAGGCAAAGTTCTTGGATTTACTGGCTATTTGCAAGCAGAACGATGTTACCATTCGCATTGGCGTGAACCACGGCTCGCTATCGCAACGTATTATGAGTAGGTATGGCGATACGCCCATAGGTATGGCGCACTCCGCCATGGAGTTTGTACGCATCTGCAGCAAGCATAATCACCACAAGGTGGTGGTGAGCATGAAGTCGAGCAACACTCGGGTTATGGTGCAGGCCACACGCCATCTATACATCATGATGAGGGAAGAGAGCTTAAACTACCCCATACATCTAGGTGTAACCGAGGCTGGCGAGGGCGAAGATGGTCGTATTAAATCCGCAGTAGGAATAGGAGCGCTTCTGGTTGATGGCATTGGCGACACCATTCGGGTATCTCTCACTGAGGAACCTGCCAACGAAATTCCCGTTGCCCAAAGTTTGGTTAGTATTTTCAAGCAATGGGAACAATCGGCAACACCTGCTGTTGACGTTATCCCTATTGATCCCTTTGATTACAAGCGAAGAGCGACTTCACCCGTGGAGAATATTGGTGGCGATAACCCGCCTATTGTGATGGCCAATATCCATACCTTTAATTTCGATTCACTAACGCAGTGGGGTTGGTTGTACGACGATGCGAATGGCAAGTGGAAACCTGAGGAGAATGCTGCCGACTACATCTACATTGGAGATACATCACCCGAGGGGTTGGAAAATTCGCATCAGCTGCCACTTGTGGGGACAAACA
>DDWD01000032.1 GCA_002345825.1 Bacteroidales bacterium UBA2295 | reverse complement strand
AAACTACCTAAACCGTAGATGCTACCATCAGGATTCTTTTCGGGTTGCCAAGTTCTAACGTGAATAATTGGCTCATTGGGGTTATTGATGTTTACCATTAGAAACAAGTACCCGCTATCCCCATAATTTGAGGAGAAATAATCCTGCTTTATTTGGATGCCATACACTTCACCTCCTTTGCCAGATTTGCTAATGATGTTATCCTCAAATCGAATATTAATGTACTCTTTGCTTGCAAAAGAGTGTCGTAAATGTTGAATAAACTGCTCCTTTGAGTACCGATTATATCTAATAACGTGGTTGTTCAAATAGGGATTATCGCCCGATGTTCGCGTTTTTAGCACCGAACCAACAATAATAAGAGCATCATCGGCAAAAATACTTTCTATGTAATCTATCCTTTTGAGAGCATAAGCCGTTTTGTAATTCTCAAGAAAGTTGATTAGTATAAGCTTTGATTTATCATCCCAACTTTCATTACCAATAATATCATCAACTGCAACCTTAGCCAATCCAAATGTTATGTTAGACACCTTTTTATTCTGGTCGAAATGTAAAATAACGTCCTCTATAAAGTTGCGGTTATTATTCTTGAAATGAAAGCTCATCGGAAGGGATCTACACATAACACCATCATCAAGCTGCATAAACTTTATGTCGGGTTCTCCAATCAACCTTGCCTGACCATACAGCAACAAATTTTTGTAGATTTCAAAACCACCGGAAGTGAATAGGGATTCTACAGACTCATAGTTCTTTGTCCGAATTGCATTTGCTATAGATGTAATGGAAGACTCATATGGCTTGGTGTTTTCTACCATCGTAAAATTCCCACGAACTTGTGAACTCGCAATTATAGAGGGCTTTGGTGGTGGTTGTAACTCGCCAATGGGAACTTTAAAGTAGCTATTGCGGAATGGAATAACATCAATTTTTCCAATAACATCACGCAATTCATTATCGATAGCGGTCTCCCCTTCAAAAACATACTCTGCTTTTAGCTGTAGCTCGTTTGAAGCAATACTCCCCAAAAATTCTACAATGCCAAGACCATCCTTAGAATTATAATAGGTCCAATCCTTACCAGTCCAATAGCTATAGTCAAAATTCCGTACGGGTTTATTATCGAATAGAATATTTAGTGTGTAACGTGTTAAATCGCCATCATTAATACTATGTCCTACTGAAATGCTAATATCAGAGAAGATAGAGTTTATTTTCATTGGTAGCCAAGATGTTAATAGCCTTTTGCTGCCATCACTATCGTCAATTTCTATTGTGTTAGCGTTTGGGTGGCTTCGGAGTAGGGTTAGTGCCCAGTAATAGTACCTCAAAGCAAAGGCAACCTCAGCTCTTTCTTCAAATCTAAGCCCATTTAGAGCAAATTCTTGAATTTTACGTTCCCTATCAGAAAATATTTTATCAATCTCAGCCCGTTTAATATAGCGGAAAACTCTAGCATCAGGTTCGTTGCTAATTATTATTCTTTCCGTGTTTCGTAGCGTTGCAGATGAGTATGTATTGATAACACCTTTGAATGTTTCTTGAAAAAAATCCTTTCCGCTGCTCCTTATCTCTTTCTGCAAAAGGGTAAATTGGCTTTCAACCTGAGTTGATATCTGGTTGATTAGCATTCCCAGCGCATCTTGATCGGCACGATTTAGGGTTGTTCCACTACCTTCTCCCCAGATATAGGTTTGGCGGTCAGCCTTTATTTGGTTGATGGTTTGTGAAAATGCTTCTATGGAAAGAAAGGTTAGAAATATTAGGGTTAAAGAACGCAGATCCATAACTATTAGGTTTTTAATACATTAAGGTATCATCAAATATATTAATAAAATTTCACAAGTTATACTACTATTTCAACAACTTGTTTCATCATCAAATACTTAAATAGAACTTTGAGAACTATTTATGATTTTAAGTATCTTTGTAATACATTACTAATGCGTTTGCACGTAGTTTCTCCACAGACAAAACCGCCAATTTTTGAGAGGGAGAAACACGAAAGTGAATGCGCTCAATAGCATTGGGCGTGTTCCTTTCGCTTTTATAGTTCTCTCTGGGTGCTTGGCGGTACCTGTCTGTGACTATATAGCGGGGGTTCACGCCTTTTTTTATTCACATAAAAACAAAATGCAATGAGCGCAAAGAGAATTGAGAAAAATGATGGTTCTCCAGAGATGGAAGAGATTAAGAGTTTAATGTACTCATTAACCAACGAGGACATTGAAGAGGATTACCAAAAGTTTAAAGAGCTGGTAAAAACTCATCACCCAGAGAGAATGCAGCTACTTGAAAACCTAAGCAAGAGTAGCACTGAAAGCAACACAACCTTTTTCTTTCAGTACCCAACAGCTTTCCTTGAGTTTAAAAAGTATTTAGTAGAAAAGTACAACGATCATAAAACCGAAACGGCAATTATGATGCGTGTGCTTACCAAATCATACAATATGAATTTGCCCTAGGATAGGAGTTTCCATCACTTTTGATGTAGCCCACTTCTTAGCTTTTCGGCTTCCGCTTTGGCGGCTTTAGCCTCTGCCTCCTTTTGCCTTGCAATTTCGGCTGCTTCAAAGGCTCGCCTAATCTCACTCTCCCTTTGGAGAACATACTGCTTTAGGTCTTGCTCATAGTTGATGTACTGCTCATCGATTAGGTATAATAGGTCGGTTGTGGTTTTTATGCCCCTATTAAAGTTGTCGAACCGAAAACCCTTAAGCTTTAAATAGCGATACTTATAGTCATTGGGACTTATGGCCTTTACCTCTCGCTTTAAATTGATGTTGCTTACCACAAGCAAAAAGCACAGCACGAAGCTTACCAAAAAGTAGGAAACTACCCCAATAACCCACGAACGGGACTTTTTAACCTCGATATAGCGGTGGGTTACCTCTGGGCGCTTTGCAGCTATTTGCTGCTGAATTGCTTTTATTTCACTGAGGATACTGGAGTCTGCCCCCTGAGTAACCCCCACTTCCGATGAACTTTTTTCAAGGGTTTTATTAATTGCATCTAATTTTGATGTTAGGGTGCCCAGTGATTCATTGTCGATTGATTTGCTTGAATTCTTCTTTAGATCACTTAGCTGGTGAGCAATTTCCTCAATGGCTGCTAAAATTTTTTCTTCGTTATTCATAATGCCTTGGGTATTAAATATCAATTCCTCTGGATATAATATTTGCGACTCTTCGAATCACCTTAATTGTTGGGGCAATATTTGCAACAACAGATACTCCCATATTACCGAAGTGATTAGAGATACCTTTTAGTGCGAATTGCTTACCAATTTCCGACCCCTTGTAAATAATTCCATTATAGGTGTATGAAATGCCATAGGCTTGGTTGTTTTTCCTATACTTCGCTAGGTTTACTTCTACACCTTCCTTTTTAAGCGAGCCAACAAACCCGTCAAACGTTTTAACCTTACTATTAGAAGTGGCACGTTGTAAAATGGATTTAAGGTGAGCTTTTGATGCACTAACGTCTACGTCTCGGCTTTTCGAAAACCCTCTATCCTTTGCTATCTGACTTGTTTTAACCAGCTCATACTCATTCTCCAGCTCCTTTGCATACTGAACGGTTCTCGACTTGCTGTAGAAATCGCTCACAGCTTTCCCATCGAACCCTACCCTATTGGCCACAATATGACAGTGAGTGTGGGCCGTATCGTTATGCTTTATTATCACAAACTGATGATTATGGCTAGCAAAACCTGCCTTCTCAAGAAATCTATTGGCTATCTCTACCATTCGCTCGTTGGTTATCTCATCTTCCTTTGCAAATGATAGCGATGAGTGCCAAACGGGCTTTGAGATATTTCTATTCTCGGAGGATATGGCCACAAACTCTCGGGTTAACTCCTTGGGATTGCTATAAAAAGTCCCATTCTGACCGAGAATTTCAGGGTTTTTATCCTTACCTAGACAATACAGGAGAGTACCCTTGAAACCCCTTCCAATCTTTGTTTTACCTATCATAGTGTAGCAACCTTTTTATTATACCCTTTGTACTTTCGAGGGTTGTGGTTAGCTCCAAAAACATTCTATCGCCCGAATTGTACTTCTTGGCAATCTGATTCATATTATTGGCCAGTCCAACCAAGGTTTTGTAAAGCTGCTTCTCTTCCTCAGTGAATACCCTGGGCTTAATACTAACCCCAAGAGCTGCTTCACGCACAAAGCGCGATGCCGTTAGGCTAGCCGCCTTTGCTTTTCGCTTGATGAGCGATTGCTCCGCAAACGAAAGCCGAACACGAAATATTATTGTCCTTTTAGGTTTTCTTGCTGCCATTAATGCTGTTGATTTTCTCTTCCGGATTTACGACCAAAGGGAGTAAATCCCATTTTCAAACAAAGTGCGAAAATCGAGAAAGGCCTACAAGGCCACTATCTCGCTATCCAACGCGCGGGGGCTTAAACTAGATCTGGCACAAGAATTCTGTAATTTAGTTTAATTGTTTCCCCAAAAACTGTTCTCAATATGGGTTTTAGGATTTCAATATTCTTTTCGCAGATTTCTCTATCTTCCAAACTGCAAACGAAAACTACTTCATCCCCACTTATAATAGGTCTAACATTCAATAAGTGGGATGCATTATCAAAGCCTATGGCCTCCTTGTAATCCGCCCAAACTTTTTTCCACTGCTTGTGGATTTCAGGCTTAACATAGAACTTTACTTGACCAGAAAGTTGTATCCAATTTCGCGCTGCAGCGATGGGGTCTTTTACTCTATTTCCGTTCTTATCCACCCAACCAGTTTTTTGATAGTGATTAAGAAACTTCTCAAACTCAATGGCAGGATAGTTCTTCTCGATAAGAAAAATTTCTTGAAGTCTATCTCTTTCTCTAGAAAGAGATATTTCTTTATTTATTTCTTTTATTTCCTTTTCTTCCTTCCTTTCTTTTCTTTCTATGTAATCTGTATCGTTCTTAGGAGAGATTTCCGGAGAGCATCCGAAGTCTTCCGAAGTTTGAGTAATTCTTCCGAAGTTTTTCGAAGAATTGTTTTTTGCCTGCGGAAGTTTTTTGAATTTTACGGAAGACTTCATAATATTTTCATCCTTATCTTTGATTCTTAGGCTACTTTCATAATAATCATATTCTAAAAGCCTTATTTCTGGGTTTATATAGTATTGCCTTCTCATACCTTTCATTATGTCAACAAAATCTTCTTGAATGCTAACTGAAGTTAAAATCTTTTGATTGAAAAAGATCTGTTTATCAAACAAACCTATCTCAAACAGAGTATTAAGTATTTCACCAACAGATTCTTTGCTTAAAAATTTAAACCAATCAGATATATCGTCATAAAGCAACTCGTCATAATCCAGATAATACCCATTCATCTTAAATATTTCAGTTTTTAAGTAATTATATAAAAGGTATCCGTTTGCTTGGTGTTCGAGCAGTAGTTTTCTGATGCGCCTCTCAAAGAATGTGTTTGTTGAATGTGGAAAATAGCTTAAGCTTGGCTTCATAATAAAGCTTTTTAGATTTTAAAAAAATTAGCCTCATTTTCAATTTCCTCATTGGTTTTTACTTTATTTCTGCTCAACCATTCTTCAAGTTCCTCTCTATCAAAGAATATCGCTCCCCCACTAGGTTTGCTAAATGGCAATTTTTTTGCCGCCGTTAATTTGTGTAAGTAGCTTTCCTTGTACCCTGTATATAGGGCAGCTTCTTTAAGTGTGAGCATTTTTTTCTGAAGGAGTAAAAGGTTTTCTAGTCTAGTTAACCGTTCTGAGATTAGCTTTTCTGTTATCATACGCTTCGTTTTTTTGAGTTTGCAAAAATTCTATAACAAGTCAAATCTAGTTACCAGAGTGGCAGATTCTCGATTAAGGTTTTATTCTTAACAAATAACATCTTATATGCCTGATATACTGACTTGTATTTATTTATTAAGATTGTGAATCTTAATAATAACTACTCACCTTTATTGCCAGCAAATCCAAAAAGCATTAAAAAGTAATAGAAAAGTTGATGAAAAGAAGCGGAATAGCTTAGCTCTTGTTGGGAGGGGAAATAAGCCCCTTTGTTTGTAGAATGTTTGTATCAAAATAAAAAAGCACTTACGAAATATTCGTAAGTGCTTTAATACAAGGCTCCTCATCTAGGACTTGAACCTAGGACCCCCTGATTAACAGTCAGGTGCTCTAACCAACTGAGCTAATGAGGAATGTTGGTAACGGTTTCCCGTTTTGCGAGTGCAAATATATATCCTTTGATATTTCCTGCCAAATATTTTAAAGGGTATTTTTTGAAAAAAGAATAATTTTGGCAAACATCATTCTTAAATAAGGTGGATATCACTAATATTCCTAATTTTGTAACGAACATTAAATTGAAGCAAAGTGAAAATTTTTGGAATAGGAAACGCGCTAGTCGATATTATGACTAGCCTTGAAAGTGACAATCTGCTCGATACGCTGAACCTACCCAAGGGGAGTATGCAAATTGTGAATGAAGAGACCATTACAAAAGCCCTTGAAAAAACAAAGGGGTTAAAACAAACGCTTGCCTCTGGGGGTAGTGCAGCAAACACCATCAGCGGATTGGCTAACCTTGGGGTAGAAACCGCTTTTGTTGGGAAAGTAGGGAGCGATGAGTTGGGAGATTTTTTTAGGAACGATATGCAGAAAGCAGGGATAAACCCACAACTACTTAGGAGTAAGGCAGCAACAGGAACTGCACTGGCTCTAGTATCGCCCGACTCAGAAAGGACCTTTGCCGTTAACCTTGGCGCAGCCATTGAAATGACTGCCAATGATATTACGCCCAATCTTTTCGAGGGGTACGACTATTTTCATATAGAAGGCTACCTGGTACAAAATCACAGTTTAATTGAAAAAGCGCTTAAGGTTGCCAAATCGTCTGGTCTAAAAGTATCGCTCGACCTAGCCAGCTACAACGTGGTGGAATCGAATCTAGATTTCTTGAAACGAATGGTAACCGAGTACGTTGATATTGTTTTTGCTAACGAGGAGGAAGCCAAAGCTTTTACACAAAAATCGCCCGAAGAAGCCCTCGACTTGCTAGCCGAAATCACCGAAATTGCCATTGTGAAAATCGGTGCAAAAGGGTCTTACATCAAAAAAGGAAACGAGAAGCATCAGGTAGGAGTAATTAAAGCAAACTCGATTGACACTACCGGTGCAGGCGATTTGTACGCCTCGGGATTTCTTTATGGCCTCTCAAAAGGGTTACCCCTTAACGTATGCGGAAAAATTGGGGCTCTGCTCTCGGGCAAAGTAATCGAGGTTATTGGCCCAAAGATGAGTTCCGAAACTTGGGCTACCCTTAAGGAAAAAGTAAAACTGATTGAAACTGGAGACCTAGACTTTTAAATCGTATCAGAATCGATCCAGTAACGCCAAGGGATTGACGACCAATACTCCCCTGCATAATCTACACCTATGCGGGGGCCTGTATGTATTTGAGGCCTTATATTGGATGGCTCAAACCAAAGCCTCTGCGAAGTTGTAAAATCTTCTCCATAATAATCTTTATCAATCTTCAGCATTCGGGTTAATCTTCCTGGCCCGTAACAGTCTTTTAACCCACGCACAAGAACAGCCTGCGGATTATCGAAAGATCCTGTCACAACGTTCAGCATCCAATGCTTTCCGTATATAAGGTAAATATATGCACATCCTCCTTCGGAGAACATAATTGAAGTTCTTTCGGTTTTTCCTTTGCTGGCGTGGCACGCCAGATCACCTCTACCGCTATAGGCTTCTACCTCAGTAACAATATACTGCTGTACTGTTCCGTCGGAAAATCGTCTTACCAGATATTGCCCCAGCAAGTTGGGAGCAACCAGAAGAACATCGCGGGTATAAAACTCCTTTGTAAATCTACTCATAACATCACCAATTGCTCATACAGAAAACATGAAGGAAAAATATCATTTAACTAAAATCGATTATGCTGTTAGTATGCCTAAATGAAATTGAGCCATGCTAATGTAAAAAAACAGTTGAAATAAAATTAATTAATTGTTTGCCTTGTAGATTAAATAATTAGCTGTATTTTTGCATCCCGCTTATTATAACCGTTTGGATCACGGACAATTAACAGGTATTAACTTAAAACAGAGGAGTTTAAAACGTGAACACACTAAGTTACAAAACAGTATCGGCCAACGATGCCACCGTTACAAAAGAGTGGTTTGTGGTTGATGCTACAAACGAAGTGTTAGGGCGATTGGCCAGCAAAGTAGCAAAAATCCTTCGCGGCAAACACAAGCCCAGCTTCACCCCTCACGTAGATTGTGGGGACAATGTGGTCATCATCAACGCCGAAAAGGTTCGCCTTACTGGCAACAAGATGAATGACAAGCTTTACTACCATCACACTGGCTACCCCGGAGGTAAGCGCAGCGAAACGCCAAAGGACTGGCTAAAAAGTAAACCTACTGCCATTATTGAGCATGCCGTAAAAGGAATGCTACCCAAAAATCGTTTGGGATCTCAAATTTTTGGCAACCTTTACGTTTACGCCGGAACTGAGCACAAGCACGAGGCTCAGAAACCTAAGGAAATTAATTTAAACTCAATTAAGTAACAGCTATGCAGGTAATTAATGCAACGGGTAGAAGAAAGAGCGCTGTAGCACGTGTTTATCTTCAGGAAGGCAAAGGCAACATCACTATCAACGGTAAGGACATTAAGGTCTATTTCCCATCGGAGCTAATGCAGTACGTGGTAAAACAACCTTTGGATGTTCTGAACCTGGTTGGCACTTTTGATGTAAAGGCTAACCTTGATGGAGGTGGAGTTAAAGGACAAGCCGAGGCACTTCGCCTAGGTATTGCCCGCGCGCTTGTGGAGCTAAACGCCGAGAACAAGCCTACCCTTAAAGCCAACGGATTCATGACCCGCGACCCACGCGAAGTAGAGCGTAAGAAGCCAGGTCAACCCAAGGCAAGGAAGAAATTCCAGTTCAGCAAGCGTTAATCGCTTATTATTAATTGTTTTGGCAACAGCCCTGTGCTGTAAATTGCTAGGACTTTCGTATACGAAACTACCCAGCGATTGCCAATTAAATCAAAATTAAACAAACAAAAATGCCAAGAACAGATTTTAAAGAGTTACTTGACGCTGGTGTACACTTTGGTCACCTAAAGCGCAAGTGGAACCCCAAGATGGCTCCTTTCATCTTCATGGAGCGCAATGGAATTCACATCATCGACCTACAGAAAACTGCCGTAAAGATTGACGAGGCAGCCGCTGCCATCAAGCAAATTGCTAAATCGGGACGTAAGGTGCTATTTGTTGCCACCAAGAAACAGGCTAAAGAGATTGTTGCCGAGAAGGTAAAATCGGTAAATATGCCTTACGTTACTGAGCGCTGGCCTGGTGGAATGCTAACCAACTTCCCCACCATCCGCAAGGCGGTTAAAAAGATGACTTCCATTGATAAGATGTTTGCTGAAGGAACATTCACAAACCTATCGAAACGCGAAAAGCTGCAAATTACACGTCAGCGCGCGAAACTTGAGAAAAACTTAGGCTCTATTGCCGACCTAAATAGGCTACCAGCCGCCCTATTCGTAATTGACGTACAGAAAGAGTACATCGCCGTTAATGAGGCTAAAAAGCTTAATATTCCGGTATTTGCAATGGTTGATACCTGTTGTGATCCTACTCCAATTGACTTTGTAATACCCGCCAACGACGATGCTTCTAAGTCTATCTCCCTCATCGTAGATTCTATGGTGAAGGCTATTCAAGAAGGCCTTGATGAGCGCAAAAACGAAAAGGACAAAGAAACTCCTGATACCGACAGCGACAATGCTGATGAGAGACCAACCCGCACAAGGGCTAGGAAAACAGCAAGACCAGCGAAAGCAAAAGCTGCTCCTGCTGAAGAGGAAGTAAAGGCTCAGGACGATTCAGCCGAAGAGGAAAAGTAGAAATTACATAAAAACAGTAAAACAATGTCTGAAGTAAAAACAGCCGATATAGCCAAACTCCGCAAGCTTACTGGAGCTGGTATGATGGATTGCAAAAAGGCTCTACAAGAATCAGATGGCGATATTGACAAGGCCATTGAGCTTATTCGCGAACGTGGTAAGGCCATTGCTAACAAACGTGCCGACCGCGAAGCCGGTGAAGGTGCAGCACTAGCTGCTACTGCCGCCGACAAGAAAACCGGTGCCGTTGTTGTGCTTAACTGCGAAACCGACTTTGTGGCTAAGAACCAAGATTTTGTTGATCTAACCAACAATATCCTAAAAGTTGCCCTTGAAAATAAGCCCGCAGATTTAGAGGCCCTCAAGGCACTTAAAATTGGCGATCGTGCTATTGGCGACCTAGTGTTGGATCAGTCGGGTATAACTGGCGAAAAATTCGAACTCTCATACTACGAGTTGCTCGAAGGGGAAATGGTAGTTCCCTACATACACCCTGGAAACAAACTAGCAACCATTGTAGCGTTCAACAAGGGTGGATTTGATGAGCAGGCAGGCAAAGATGTTGCCATGCAGGTTGCAGCAATGAACCCCGTAGCAGTTGATGCTGAAGATGTTCCTGAAAAGGTTCGTCAGCAAGAGTTTGAAATTGGCCGCGAGCAAGCTCGCCTTGAAGGCAAACCAGAAAATATTCTTGACAAAATTGCGCAAGGTAAACTACAAAAGTTCTATAAGGAGAGCACCCTGATGAACCAAGATTTCATTAAGGATAGCAAAATGACCATTGCCGCATATCTAAAAAGTGTTGATGCTGACCTTAAGGTTATTGGCTTTAAGCGTGTTTCGCTCAACGCATAGTAATTTTGATTTTAAAAAAAGCTACCAATATTGGTAGCTTTTTTTTTGCTCGTTCTGTCCATTTGCTATAATTTGCCAACCATTACGCAAACACTATACTATGAAAGCAAAACCAACAACCCTCACGTTATTTTTACTATTAGTTTTAACCACTTGCCTTCACTCGCAAACTAAACCAGATTTTGTTTTCGAGGAATATAGATCCATACCATCCGATACAACGTGGTATAAAACGTACAGGTTAGTAAATCAGCAGGAATACGAAAAAGCCCAGCAGGAATTTGAGGCGATACAACACCAACTTCTGCAGGAATCGAACTTTAATGATTACCTATTCATAGCAACACAATACTCATACTGGATATACACTCACAGAAAAGTGGATAAGGCTAAAAAAATATTGATGGCAGCCGTTAACTCAGCGCAAGAGCATCTAGGCAGCAATCATATTGAGTTGCTAATTGCATACTACACCCTAGCCAAACTAGAACGACAACTCGAAGACAAGATATCTTGGTACCACATGTGTCTCGACAACTACACAACAGATTCCTACCCGCGAATGGGCTTTATCGTCAATCGCGATTTAGGTTCGAGATACTACAAGCTAGGCAAATACCAGAAGGCTTGGGAGCATTGGGATGCTTGCCAAACCGAATTTGATTTACCACCATCAACCTACTCCGACCTGTATGCAGCCATAGGTACAGATATTGCCGGCCATGACTTTGAAATGGGCATTGAGTACCTTGCCAAGGCCATTGAACTAATGGATACAACCAAAAACGATATTGGCCTAGAAATCATCCTTAACGATAATATTGGTAGGTCTTATCTTCAAAATTCCGATTACAAAAACGCCATAAAGCACTGCAAGAGAGCCAATGAACTTTTAAAAAACAATAGAGATCTGAGCGACTTTAAGATGTTAAACCGCCATAACCGCTACACAACCATTATTGAATCGTACGCACGGCTAGGTGAGTACGAAAATGCACACAAGTATGTTGCGGAGCTAAGGCAAGAACTCCCTGGCTTTGCAAACCCAAAGATTAGCGAGGGATTAGCCGTTTACAACGAGAGCATTATTTATCGTTTGGATAATCAGTATGAAAAAGCACTCCAGAAACTCGAGGAATACTACAACATTGATATTGAAATACACATAAGCCCACTCTCCCCCACGCTAGTAAATTACTATCTTGACAAGGCGGATATTTACTACAAAACCCAAAGGTACGCAGAGGCAATAGCGAACTACGAGAACACGTTAAAAACCATTGGTTACAACCACTATAATACAATTGACGATACGCTAAAACTTTTACCTCCCAACAGTTTCCACAATCTTTACTTGCCCTACATACGCGATATCCTACTCGAAATGCTTGAGAGCTACAGACTCATGATTGAAGCCTCACCTACCGACGAAAGTATTGATAATATGCTAAAGGTAGTTTCGTACACCAATAGAATTATTAAGTATCACTATAGCGGAATGGCAAATGAAGAGCTGGCTATGGAGGCCAGCGCCAAGCTTAAAAGAAATTCTTTCTACGGCATTTTTGCAGCGTATAAAAAAGCACAAACCAATAGCACTTATATCGACACAGCGTTTGTGTATTCTGATAGTCACAGAGCCTTTAATCTCAATTTTCAGAGGAAAATTGCCCATAGCTACGCCTCCGACAGCGCACAGCTAAATCTTAGGCAGATCTCAGACTTAACCACACGAATTGCCAACATTCAAGGATCCGAAACAGCCAACGAAGATGAACTCTTCGAACTGAAAAAGGCGCTATATCGACAAAAAGTTAACCTTTCGGCTAACTTTGGACTATCGCTGGAGTTTATGGATAATGCCAACGATGCTTTAAGCATAAAGCCCATGCTTGACAAGAAAGCAGCAGTCGTTCAATACTTCACAATGGGCGACACCCTTTTTATTGTTGGGCACAACAGCAAGCATTCGCAAATTGAACTGGTAACCCAAAATGAACTGGGCACATCTATCCGTTCCTTTATTCGCGACATCAGAACAGGGAACAAACAGAGCCATTGGCAAGGTGATTTTTACAACCTGCTGATAAAACCAATGGAAACAATTGTTAGTGGGAAAAAAGATCTTCACATATTTGCCGATGAACGGCTGATGGAAATCCCCTTTGAACTGTTAGCCTCACCCAAGGAAAAACTCCTAGTAGAGGAATATAACATCGAGTATGTATACTCCTCGAAGGGCTTTGGCAAACAAGGAGAGATTAGTTGGAATCTGCTAGCCATTGCACCGTCATTTGCCGAGGGCAACATTATCGCTCCCACTAGCCTCAGCCAAGCCCTGATTAACGACAAAGATGTATTCAGAACCCAAAATGACAGAACATCGTTGGTAGCCCTACAGCACTCACAAACTGAAGTTGACGAGATAGCCAAGATTTTCGAATCCAAAAAATTGAACTACCTAAAAATAACAGGCACAGAGGCCACAAAGCAACGGTTTCTTGAAGAGGCACCAAATTATTCTATCGTTCACATTGCCAGCCACGGGGTTAGCAATACAGGGTACAATAGCGGCATATTCTTTTATAGTTCCAACGAAGAGGGTATGAGCAACTACTTCCTAAGGATGCCAGAGCTTTTCAACATCCAAACTAATGCCGATTTGGTAGTGCTTTCGGCTTGCAAAACAGGTTTAGGTGAGATACTTGAGGGCGAAGGAGTATTAGCTCTCCCAAGAGGTTTTCTTTACGCCGGTGCCAAAAATGTGGTTGCATCGCTTTGGAAAGTGCACGACCAAAAAACCAAGGAACTAATGATCTTATTTTATAACTACCTGGTAAAAGGGAAAAGCCCAGCCGAGGCACTTCGGTTAGCCAAGCTAGATTGCATTACAAAAGGATTTTTACCTTTAGATTGGGCTGGATTTATACTTATTGGAGGTTAAGCATAATTAATTTTTTCACTATTTTTACACTACAAAACAATTGAAATGAATAAATACAAAAGGGTTCTGCTCAAGCTAAGTGGCGAAGCGCTCATGGGTAACGATAGCTACGGGATCAATACAGCCGTTCTTAACGCATACGCACAGCAAGTAAAGGAAGTTGTTGAAGAGGGGATTGAAGTTGGCATTGTGATAGGTGGAGGAAATATTTTCAGAGGTCTAAGTGGAGTATCGAAAGGTTTTGATCGTGTAAAAGGCGACCAGATGGGAATGCTTGCTACCGTAATAAACAGCCTGGCCTTGCAAAGCGCAATTGAGAGCATTGGAGGAAAAGCCAAAGTTTTCACAGCCACCAAAATGGAGCCAGTAGGAGAACTCTACACCAAGGCTAAAGTAATTGAGGCATTTAGCAATGGATATGCCACCATTATTGCCGGTGGAACGGGCAATCCATTTTTCACAACCGATACCGCATCGGCGCTTAGGGGTGTAGAAATTGAAGCCCAAGCACTGCTTAAGGGCACAAGGGTAGATGGAATTTACACTGCCGACCCCGAAAAAGATCCCAAGGCAACCAAGTACAGCACCATTACTTTCGATGAAGCTTACGAGCAGAAGCTAAAGATTATGGATTTAACAGCATTTACAATGTGTAGCGAGAATAATCTACCAATTATTGTGTTTGATATGAACACTCCGGGAAACCTAAAGAAGATAGTTTTTGGAGAAAATATTGGTACATTGGTAAAAAAATAAATACTTTTATGGTTTAAACACACATACGATTATGACTGAAGAAGTTAATTTCTGCATAGAGGAAGCCAAAGAGCGTATGGATAAAGCCATTACGCATCTTGAGAATGAGCTTCGTGTTATTAGAGCAGGCAAAGCAAACCCCTCAATGCTGTCGGGCATTATGGTTGATTACTATGGCACCATGACCCCGCTCCAACAGGTTTCGAACGTGGGTACTCTTGATGCGAGAACCATTACTGTTCAGCCTTGGGAAAAAGCCATGATTGCTCCCATTGAGAAAGCCATACTCAGTGCAAACCTGGGCTTTAATCCACAGAATAACGGCGAAGTAATTCGCATTGCCGTGCCACCCCTTACCGAGGAGAGGCGGAAGCAGCTGGTGAAACAGGTGAAAAACGAGGGCGAAAATGCCCGAGTAAGCATTCGAAATGCTCGGCGTGATGCCAACGAAGAGATTAAGAAAATGCAAAAGGATGGTCTTCCGGAGGATATGGCCAAGGATGCCGAGAGCGAAGTGCAGAAAATTACCGACAGCTTTAACAAGAAGGTAGAAGAACTGCTAGCCAAGAAAGAAGAGGAAATACTAACTGTATAGGAACAGAAAAGCCGCTAAAAGCGGCTTTTTTCATACCCTTTCCATCCTTAGTATTCGTGAGGCAATATCAAAACCCAACGTTAAATTGCCAGGAATTATTAGGTGATGATTCCCCAGGGGTGCATTTACGAAGTAATCGACAACATCAGGTGATACTGAAACCGCCAGCTGGGTTCTACAGCCCATTTTCTGATAGGGTTCTTCAATTATCTTACCTGTACCCACAAAGAGTTTACTAAGCGTATGATCGAGCCTAAGAATGGTAACCTCATCGGCTTTGAGTTTGCCCTTTATCGCTAATCCTTTTCCCGACTCAAAATGCGTATCCAACTCAAAATCAACTAGCAAATTGGCTGGGATTGTGCAATGCGAAAAAAGAATCCGGTTGCTATTTACATGGGTTACATTGGCTATCCATGGTACAATTCCAAACAGTTCCTTGGTAAGCATCATCCCTAGCAAGCTACAGGTATCGCCTTCACATCCCGCAGGGATTCCATCCATAGAAAGTTTTGACAACCCCAAACAAGCAGTTGTTTTACGTGAGGTGACTAGCGAGAAACATTCTACCGTAATCGCATTCAGGGTATAATCGTGCACAAGCCTCGAGAGGGCTTCGTAAACCTTTCCGGTTTCATGCAAACCCTTAGCATTATCGTTTTTGAAGAACGCCATAAATTCAGGAGCCACCTCATGCACAGCATCAATATCGACTTTACTCCACGGAATATCTACCTGCTCGATACCAAGTTTGGTTTTGATAATAAAAGGGTCGATATTTGAGTTAACCAGCCAATCAGAGACCTCTCCAACCAGTCCAAAACGCTGACCTTTCAGCTGGTTTATGCCTTTTTTCACGGCATACAGATATTCTACCATCTCCACTGCTCTAAAGGTGGTGAAATCAACAAGCAGGCTGGAAACTCGGTTCTGATTCATCCAAGCCTTTACCTCGGTGGCAGCAGCCCATGAATTATCGGTACTGGAGGCCATCAGAAGGTAAAACCCATTCTCTCGTACCGATTGCAGCGCAAGTCTCTCTGAACCTCCCGAAAGAAAGACCAGGATCTCAGGATCCTTATCAACATACTCAACCCTATCGCGATGAAAAACTTTTTGCAATCGCTTTTTTCCCTTCGAAAAAGTGTTGATATCCGCAGCCGGGAAGGCCAGAAGTTTTGCTCGCAGTTTCTCCATAAATCTAAACTCTAATTACCTGTATTTTCTACAATATCCATTGCTATATCGAGATACTGGTAAACATCAATGGGGTGTCCACCAATTCGTTCATCGTGCCTTATATGACCAAGACGAACTGCTACCATATTAAGATCTGGTACAACGAATATGTACTGCCCCATAATACCCCGGGCAAAAATAACATGATGATCGCGATGCTTTGCGAACCACCATTGGTGGCCATACCTTTCAGTTGGAATTCCACCAAGTTCCTTGTCGGCTAAATATAGCGTTGGCTGCAATGTTTCATCGAGATACTTTCGAGAAATTAGCTGCTCACCATCCCAATTGCCCTTGTGAAGAATCAACCTTCCCAATCGGGCAAAATCTCGGGCATTAGAGTTAAAGCAGCAAAATGCCTTTTCAATTCCATCCTCCTTATCAAGATTCCAAAGCGCATCATTCTCGGCACCTATCTTACTCCAAATCTTCTCCGACATGTACTCACTTACCGTTTTACCCGTAGCCTCAGCCACAATTATCGAAAGTAATTGCGAGTCGCCACTCAGGTAGTCGAACTGACGACCCGGTTCATTCTTCACTGTTTGGTTAATAACTAAATCGCGAAGAAATTTGCCGTAATAGGCCTGAGTTGTTGTTGAGAATAGGCTAGAGTAAGCCTCATCCCAGCTTAACCCCGAGCTCATTGTGAGTAGATGCCGGATGGTGATTTTGGACTTTTGTCCCTCACCAAATTCTGGAAGAAAATCAGCAATTGGCTGATCGAGGCCAGCTATATACCCATCATCAATGGCACAACCAACCAGCAGGCTAATAAAACTCTTGGCCATTGAGAACGAATTGGAATAAGAATCTTTTCCATAATCCTCCCAATACGATTCGAACAGTAGCATCGAATCCTTAGCCACCAAGAATGCAACAGATCTGGTACTGGTAAGCTCATCGAGCTGCTTATCGGTTAAACTGTAGGTGTTGTAATTGGCTGCAACCTGCCAAGGCTGAGGATCACCCTTAGCCACCACCCTATTGGCAAAAATATCATAATAGTGAATCTTGGGCTTTTGGTAACGAAGCGCTTTTACAATGTAGTGGTTTTGAGGAATAGCAAGAAAAACCCCCAAAGCAATTAGTACTACAGCAATGATACCAAGTGTTATTTTTCTTTTCATAGCGTAATTATTTATTGAGATTCAGGGCATTGTTTAACACACAACTAGTTGTTTTCTAGCAATTCTAAAAGTTCGTCGAGCTTGGGCGTAAGAATAATTTCGGTACGTCTATTTTTCTGTCGGGCTTCGGCTGTCTTCTGGGTATCGATAGGATGATACTGGCTTCGGCCCGATGCGGTAACTCTAGCGGGGTTAATTTGGGATCCCTCAAGCAGGATACGAACAATGGATGTGGCTCGCTTTACGCTTAGATCCCAGTTATCGAGCAATTCTCCACGCGAAGGGAATGGCAACTCATCGGTATGTCCTTCAACCATTATGTTGATGTCGGGCGACTGCTCTAGCACCGGCACAAGCTGCTTAAGAGCTTGAACACCTTTTGCATCCACGGTATGGCTACCCGACTTAAACATCAGCTGCTCCTCAAGCGATACGTACACCTTTCCGTTTTTAAGCTGCACGCTTAGGCCTTTTCCCTCAAAACCAAACAGGGCATCGGCAACGGTTCGGCGAAGAGCCATAACAGCAGAATCCTTTCGAGCAAGAATCTGTTCCATCTCAACAATTCGCGCATTGCGCTCTTCCAAATCGCCCTTAACCTGATTAAGATGCGATTGCATTTCCTCCAGATTTTTTCTCCGCACATTAAGCTGTCTTTCTAACTCTTTAAGCGCATCTTGCTTTACCTGAAGTTCTTCCTGAGTCTTTTGCAGCTGGGCCAGCACTTTGCGTGTTTCCTTTTGGCTTCCAGCCATAATACTTTTTTGCAACTCCTGCAGCTCAGCATATCGACTACTCAACCGCTGATTATCGTCCCTTAGCCTATTCATCTTAACCGAACGCGACAAGCTATCAGCAACCAGCTGCTCATATTCGGCTTTCATCACTTTGTACTTACTGTCAAGTTCCTTCAGATTAACCTCCAAAGCCTCATTCTCGATAGAAAAACGCTCCCTCTCCTCCTCACATTTCACGTTCTTATCTTGTAGGGCTTGAAACTCCTTGGCAGGCACACATGAACTCAAAATCAAACCAACATATATTGCCGATACAGCTACTATTTTTAATGATCTCATGAAAAATACTTTTTTAGGGTGATGGATGTTTAATATCTATTACAAATATAGCAATACTTGGAATTGATACAGATTAATTAAAGAGCTAGTCAACCAAATATTTTTGTGACACAAGAGTAAAACAACCTGAAATCCAATATTTTTAGGCATTATAGGGGAGTGATGCGTTTTCAACAATAAATTTTTAAATTTGTTATAACTTTGTCCCAAACAAAACTACAATGGATTTGTCGTATCAGTATCTGCATAACATTAATTCTCCCTTCGATTTGAAAAAGTTGAAGCCCGAGGAGCTTGTGGCAGTGAGTCAAGAACTAAGGCAATTCATTATTGATGTGGTTTCGAACAACCCCGGACACTTTGGGGCTAGCCTAGGCGTGGTTGAATTAACCGTGGCGCTTCACTATATTTTTAACACCCCCGATGACCGAATAATCTGGGATGTGGGGCATCAGGCTTATGGTCATAAAATTCTTACTGGGCGGAGAGATTCTTTCCACACCAATCGTAAATACAGGGGTATAAGTGGATTTCCTAAGCGGAGCGAAAGTGAATACGACTCGTTTGGAACAGGACATAGCGGAACATCTATATCAGCAGCACTAGGAATGGCCGTTGGCTCAAACCTAAAGCAAGAGCAAAGGCACACCGTAGCCATTATTGGAGATGGATCGATGACCGGGGGTATAGCTTTTGAAGGGCTAAACCATGGCGGATCGCAAAAGAACAACCTGCTGGTTATTCTCAACGATAACAATATGGCCATCGACCCCAACGTGGGGGCACTTAAAGAGTATTTATTGGACATTACCACATCGCAAACCTACAACAAGCTCAAAAGCGATGTATGGAACCTTCTGGGCAAGCTAAACAAGATTGGCCCAGGTACTCGATCGATGGTGCAAAAATTTGAGAATGCCTTAAAATCGGCACTACTCAAGCAAAGTAATCTTTTCGAATCGCTAGGCTTTAGATATTTTGGCCCAGTGGATGGGCATGATGTTACTTACCTAGCCCAAGTGCTGGGGGACTTAAAAAATATCCCCGGGCCAAAACTACTTCACTGCGTCACGGTTAAGGGCAAAGGGTTTATTCCTGCCGAACAGAACCAAACGGCTTGGCATGCTCCAGGGGTATTCGATAAAAACACTGGAGAACGGTTGGTTTTAACAACCGACAAACCCACCCCTCCTCGATTTCAAGATGTTTTTGGTCACACCATGGTTGAGCTTGCAGAGCAAAACCAAAAGATTGTTGGAATTACTCCCGCTATGCCAAGCGGGTGCTCCCTTAACATTATGATGGAGAAAATGCCTGACAGGACATTCGACGTTGGAATAGCCGAGCAGCATGCAGTCACCTTTGCAGCTGGCCTTGCTGCTGAGGGGCTAGTTCCTTTCTGTAATATCTACTCGTCGTTTATGCAACGCGCCTACGATCAGGTAATTCATGATGTTGCCCTGCAGAATTTAAATGTGGTATTCTGTCTCGATCGTGGTGGCTTGGTTGGCGAAGATGGTGCCACACACCACGGCGTTTTCGATATTGCCTATATGCGCACTATTCCCAATATAGTGGTGTGCTCTCCGCTTAACGAGGAGGAGCTTCGCAATATGATGTTCACGGCTCAGCAGCCCGATATGGGCACCTGGAGCATCAGGTACCCCCGGGGCAATGGATCAATGCCCGACTGGCAGAAACCCATGAAAGCCATTGAGGTTGGAACGGGCAAAATCCTTAGAGACGGTAACGACTTGGCAATCCTTTCCTTTGGCCCACTTGGTGTTGATGCGGCTAAAGCTATTGATAAGCTACACGCCGATGGAATATCCATTGCGCACTACGATATGCGATTTGCTAAACCAATTGACACGAACATACTAACTCAGGTAGGTAAACGGTTTAGCACCATCATTACATTGGAAGATGGCTCCCTAATGGGTGGATTTGGTTCCGCAGTGCTAGAATGGCTAAACGACAATGGATTTAACACTAAGGTCGTTCGATTAGGTATTCCCGACCGGTTTATTGAGCACGGTAAACCCCAGGAACTATACCATGAGTGTGGTTTAGATGCCGACGGCATATACCAAACAGCAAAACGCATTGCTACTCACAAAGTGGTGGGTAAGGTGGTATAGAGAACGAGCCGTAAGAACAATTTTATAATCATTATGGGTCGCTTACTTGTCCAAAACAAAAAAAGCGATTATATTCGCACTCCAAAATAATTCTACCTATGCCCGGATGGCGGAATTGGTAGNNACGCGCTGGTCTCAAACACCAGTGATAGCAATATCGTGCCGGTTCGACCCCGGCTCCGGGTACAAAACACAAAGCCTTTAGCCAAATTTGGTTAAAGGCTTTTTTCTAAATTGTGAGCATTATGTACTACGTTTACGTAATCTCAAGCATCAACCGAAACTACACGTACATCGGGTTGACCGACAACCCCGACAGAAGGATTGAACAGCACAACAGGGGCTACAACAGAACCACCAAACCTTACAGGCCATTTCACACAATCCTAATCGAAGAGTTTGCTACCAGAGCCCAAGCACGAGAACGGGAAAAACACCTCAAAACTGGATGGGGTAGACAGATGCTAAAGAAGAAAATTGAGCAATATCGTGCCGGCCTGTCTGCCTCGCCTAACCTGTAGTAACACGGTTGGTAAAGTCATTCTATTCATTGTAGCGCACGTGGAAGGCGACAGGTAGACCTGTCTGCCTCGCCTAACGGCGACAGGTAGATTCGACCCCGGCTCCGGGTACAAAACACAAAGCCTTTAGCCAAATTTGGTTAAAGGCTTTTTTCTAAATTGTGAGCATTATGTACTACGTTTACGTAATCTCAAGCATCAACCGAAACTACACGTACATCGGGTTGACCGACAACCCCGACAGAAGGATTGAGCAGCACAACAGGGGCTACAACAGAACCACCAAGCCTTACAGGCCATTTCACACAATCCTTATTGAAGAGTATGCTACCAGATATCAAGCACGAGAACGGGAAAAACACCTCAAAACTGGATGGGGTAGACAGATGCTAAAGAAGAAAATTGAGCAATATCGTGCCGGCCTGTCTGCCTCGCCTAACGGAGGTGGCGACACGTAGACCTGCCTGTTCGCCTGATCTGAAGGTAGGCGACAGGTAGATCTGTCTGCCTCGCCTAACGGCGACAGGTAGATTCGACCCCGGCTCCGGGTACAAAACACAAAGCCTTTAGCCAAATTTGGTTAAAGGCTTTTTGTTCATCTAAATACACCAAAAATATTTAATATCTTTATCGCCCAGCTAATACCAAATTACTATGACAAAAGAACTCGACATACATCCTTACGGAGTAAAACAACTTGATTTTGATAAACGCTACCTCGAGATGGCGCACATTTGGGCCAAAAATTCATACTGCGTACGTAGGCAGGTAGGAGCCCTTATTGTCAAGAACAAGATGATTATTTCCGATGGTTACAACGGTACACCCAGCGGATTTGAGAATGTTTGCGAAGATGAAACTGGAAAAACCAAACCTTACGTATTACATGCCGAGGCAAATGCCATTACAAAGGTGGCCAAGTCGAACAATAGCAGCGATGGGGCTACGTTATACGTTACATCTGCCCCTTGCATAGAATGCTCCAAGCTAATTATTCAAGCCGGCATAAAACGAGTAGTTTATAGCGATGACTATAGGGCGACAGAGGGTTTGGAACTGCTGGGGCGAGCAGGTATTGAAATCTTGAAACTAGAAAACGAGTAACAAATTTCGATTCGCACTAAATGATCGGTACTTTAAACAACACGCTCAAATAGAATAATAAATACAAAACCTTAACTTTGGGGGTTACAAACGAATAGAAAATAGTATGCAATACAATAACAAGAAAAAAGACATAATCTATCCAATAGCACTGGCAGTTGTTCTAGCCGCAGGAATACTGGTAGGCCTATTCATTCAGCAAAAGCCAGAACGTTCAAGCCTAACTGTATACCCCCGAGCCGATAAGCTCTCGAGCATATTGAACTACATCGAGAATCAATATGTGGACACCGTTTCTATGGATAACTTGGTAGAGTCTACAATTCCCACCATCCTTAAGCATCTCGATCCACATTCAGTTTACATACCTGCTTCGGATTTACAAGAGGTTAACGAACCACTCGATGGTGGTTTCGATGGCATAGGTGTAACCTTTAATATGCCCAACGATACCGTTGTAATTATTTCAACAACACCCGGGGGCCCATCGGAAAGGATAGGCCTACAAGCTGGCGACAGAATTATTACCATTAACGATTCCATAGTTGCCGGTGTAAACATCGGCCAGAACAATATTGTATCAATGCTCAAAGGGCCCACAGGCACAAAGGTATCGGTTGGGATTCTTCGGCAAGGGCTTAACGAAATCGTAAATTTTGAAATTACACGCGATAAAATCCCAATTTACAGCGTGGATGTAAGCTTCATGCTTAACCAAGAGGTTGGATACATTAAAATTTCTCGATTTGCCCGCACCACCTATACCGAGTTTATAGAGGCTGTGGAAAAGTTGCAGGCTATTGGGATGCAAAAAATCATTATTGATCTACGTAACAACACCGGCGGATACTTGGATGCAGCCACTAACATTGCCAATGAGTTCTTGCCTGAGGGGAAACTCATTGTTTACACGCAAGGCAAAGCACGCCCGCGCCAAAATGTTTATTCCAATGCTCGCGGTCGGCTGATCGACACCCCGGTGGCAGTAATTATCGACGAGTTTTCGGCATCGGCAAGTGAAATTTTGGCCGGAGCACTTCAGGATAACGATAGGGGTATTGTTACTGGCCGACGATCGTTTGGCAAGGGGTTGGTGCAAGAGCAGGTACTATTCTCCGATGGCTCGGCTCTTAGGCTAACAATCGCAAGGTACTATACTCCTACTGGCCGAAGCATACAGAAACCCTACGAGCCCGGTAGCGATGAGTACTTTTACGATATTAGCAACAGGTTTCTGCATGGAGAATTCCAAGAGCAAGACAGCATTCAGCTCGCCGACTCCCTTAAGTTTACCACTCCCGGTGGACGAATTGTTTACGGTGGAGGCGGAATAATGCCTGACCATTTCATCCCCATTGATACTACGGGCGCCACTCCATACCTGAATCAGGTTGCACGTAGAAATTTGATTTACCGGTTTGCATTCAACTTTGCCGACAAGCACCGTAGGCATATGAGCGAGATGAAAACTCACACCCAAATAGAAGGCTACTTAGAAAAATTAAATATCCTAAATCAATTTGTTGAGTATGCCAAGGATAGAAAAGTTGAGCCCAAACCCTCTGATATTGAAAAATCGAAGCTAATAATCGAAACGCAAATCAAAGCTTACGTGGCACGTATACTGCTCGATAACGAGGGATTCTTCCCAATCTACATCAAAATTGACAATACCCTTTTACGCACCATTGATATTCTGGAAGAGGAAAACCGACAACAGCTTATGACAGCAATACCCGACAGGGGGCTAACACTGAACAAGCTTAAGCTGGCCGCGGCCAAAAATCATTTGGCCAAAGATATTTTAGCATTGGGAGCATAGCATACTAGTTGATAAGCACCAAGGGTTACTCTGCATTGTGTCGAGTAACCCTTTTTCATTTATCAAGCTGATGAAAGGAAAGGAAACCCTAAATATTTGAATTGGAATCTAGTATTTTGTATATTTGGTAAAACCCAAATCCAATAGCAATGGAAACGAATAGATTGATAGAGCGCTACGGAGGTGTTATCAAAGAGGAACCCCTATCGTGCGTCGATAACGATTTGATTCTTAAAAACACTTGCGTTATTGAGGCCGTGTCGCCATACTTTGGATACTACAATGAGGTTAAAAGCAATACCCAGCCCAAAATGGTGTACTTTATTCTCGATGGTTACTTTTCTCTTGAAGTGCTCACACGAGCTACGGCCAAGGTACAGCAAAAGGTAAAGTTTCCCATCGATGCCGTTACAGGAACCATAACGATACACAACCAAACCTGCTATGTTATAAGATTTCTGAACCTTGACAACTACAGCCATATAAAAATGATTCAGCAATACTATGTTGATGAAGGACTATCGTTCAAAAAGAAATCCATAGCCTTTACCGATGAGATGGGGATCATTAAGTTAAGATGTTTTTTTAGCCTCGACCCCCTTGGCGATGGTATGTACCTAGACTCTGTAAAGACTAACATTGCCTACTTTGAAATTCCCCATAATATTGGCTGGGAGGATTTTAAAAAGCTTACCACCGAGGTTAAGTACGATACGGAGCTGCTCTACTTTGATGCCTCGCGTGCATACATCTACGAACATTGTAATATTATCGATATGGTTAAGATCTATAGAGAGAATCTTTCACCCGACAGGTTACTGGCTATCCGCAATCGGTACTTAAAACTTCTAGGATAAGAACCCCTTAGCAAACCATAGTGCTGAAAAACATATTAATTTCATAAGCAAAACTCCCGATTTAAAAGCAAATCGGCGTACCTTAATTGGCAAATTTTAAAACAAAACTCTATGAATGGTATCTTCAGCTCCTCTGTTGGTAAAAAACTAATTATGAGCATTTCGGGACTATTCCTAATGCTCTTCTTGCTAGTACACCTTGGTACAAATTTGTTGCTACTTATAGGCGATGGAGAACTCTACAACAAGGCTGCGCACACCCTAGCCACAACTCCTCTTCTAAAAGGGGTAGAACTTCTACTAGCGTTTGGTTTTGTGTTTCACATAATGTATGGTACAATTCTAACCCTAAAAAACCAAAAAGCCAGACCCATACCCTACGCCAAAAGCGCATCAAACGACATCACTACCTGGTCGTCGCGCAACATGTATATTCTTGGGTTTACCATTTTCGCCTTCCTGGTGCTACACCTGATAAACTTCTTTATAAAACTTCGATTTGGAACAGTACCAGAGGTTTCATACGATGGGGGAATAACCCATATACACAATTCGTACTTGTTGGTATCGGAATTTTTTATTAGCTACTGGTGGTACAACGTTATCTATATTATTTCGGCCATACTGCTGGGGCTGCACCTTAGCCACGGCTTTTGGAGCGCATTCCAAACCGTAGGGCTAAACAACAGCAAGTGGCTAAAACGCCTTGAGATAACCTCGTACATTTATGCCGTAATAATTGCAGCTGGGTTTACAATTATTCCCATATACTTCTGGCTAATACACTAGCAATAATTTGTTTGACAAATCGAAATATTCTAGAATATGACAATACTTAACGCAAAGATTCCCGATGGCCCATTGGCCGAAAAGTGGACTAAGCATAAAAATTCGTTACGCCTAGTTAATCCAGCCAATAAGAAAAAACTTGACATCATTGTGGTTGGAACCGGATTGGCAGGATCAGGAGCAGCATCAACATTGGCCGAGCTGGGTTACAACGTTAAGGTATTCTGCTATCAGGATACTCCGCGCCGCGCTCATTCCGTAGCAGCCCAAGGCGGAATAAATGCAGCCAAAAACTACAAAAACGATGGCGACAGCGTGTACCGCCTTTTCTACGATATGATTAAGGGAGGCGACTATCGTGCCCGCGAGGCCAACGTTTATCGTGCCGCTGAGGTTAGCAACCTAGTAATTGACCATTACACCGCTATGGGTGTTCCTTTTGCCCGCGATTACGGCGGATTGCTCGATAATCGATCATTTGGAGGAGTTCAGGTTAGCCGAACTTTTTACGCCAAGGGGCAAACTGGTCAACAGTGCCTACTAGGAGGATATAGCGCCCTTGTTCGTCAGTTACAAACGGGGAAGGTTACCATGTACTCGCGCCGCGAAATGCTCGATTTAGTTATTGTTGATGGAAAAGCCCGAGGCATAATTGTGCGCAACCTAATTACTGGTGAAATTGAGCGTCACTCGGCACACGCCGTGGTTTTAGCCACCGGTGGATATGGCACAATTTACTATCTATCGACCCTAGCGGTGAACTCAAACGGATCGGCAGCATGGAAAGCCCATAAGCGCGGAGCGCTTTTTGCCAACCCCAGCTTTATTCAAATTCACCCCACCTCAATACCTGTGCTAAACGATTTCCAATGCAAACTTACTCTTATGAGCGAATCGCTTAGGAACGATGGCAGGGTGTGGGTACCCAAAACCAAGGGCGATAAGCGCAAGGGCAACGACATACCCGAAGAGGAACGCGACTACTACCTTGAACGCCGCTACCCCGCCTTTGGCAACCTGGTGCCCCGCGATGTGGCCTCACGTGCTGCCAAGGAACGATGCGATGCAGGTTATGGTGTGGGTGAAACGGGTCAGTCGGTATTCCTCGATTTCCGCGATGCCATACAAAAACAGGGCAAAAAAGCCATTGAGGGTAAGTACGGCAACCTTTTCGAGATGTACGAAAAGATTACGGGCGAATCGCCCTACGAAAGGCCTATGCGCATTTACCCCGCTGGGCACTACACCATGGGCGGCCTTTGGGTCGATTATAACCTTATGACCACCATCCCGGGCCTATTTGCCATTGGCGAGTCGAACTTTAGCGACCATGGAGCCAATCGCTTGGGCGCAAGCTCGCTTATGCAGTGCGCAGGCGATGGATATTTTATACTTCCGTACACCATTACTGATTATTTGGCCGACGAGATAAAGACCCCACGCATACAAACCGATTTGCCCGAATTTGAAAACGCCGAGAAAGATGCCAAGGAAAGGTTAGAAAAATTAATGGCCGTAAACGGTAAACAAACCGTAACATCTTTCCACAAAAGGCTAGGTAAAATTATGTGGGACTACTGCGGGATGTACCGCAACGAGGAGGGACTAACAAAGGCTCTTGGACTTATTGATAAGCTGGAGGAAGAGTTCTGGACCGATGTGAAAATCCCCGGCACAACTAACGACTTGAACCAAGAATTGGAAAAAGCCGGCCGCGTGGCCGATTACTTTGAACTGGCACGGCTACTGTGCTACGATGCTCTTAACCGCAAGGAGAGCTGTGGAGCCCACTTCCGCGAAGAGAGCCAAACCGAGTCGGGTGAGGCAAAACGCAACGATGCAAACTTCTCGTATGTTGCTGCATGGGAATACAAGGGGCCTAAAAATCAACCCACCATGCACAAAGAGGAGTTGAACTACGAGTTTGTTAAGGTTCAGGAACGCAGCTACAAATAATATATCGAAAAAAAACTTAACACAACATAAGTATGAAAGTTAAGCTAAAAATATGGCGTCAGAAGGATGCCAAATCCAAAGGAAAATTCGAAACATATCCACTCGACAACGTATCGGTTGAGATGTCGTTTCTCGAGATGCTCGACTACCTCAACAGCCAACTAATAACCGAGGGCAAAGAGCCCGTAGCTTTTGAGCACGACTGCCGCGAGGGCATTTGTGGCTGCTGCAGCCTATATATCAACGGCAGGCCACATGGTATGCATAGCAAAACCACAACCTGCGAGCTATACATGCGCGATTTTAACGACGGCCAAACCATTACCATTGAGCCCTGGAGAGCAGCAGCTTTTCCTGTGATTAAAGATCTTATTGTGGAGCGAAATGCATTTGACAAGATTATGCAAGCCGGAGGCTTTATATCGGTAAATGCAGGGCAAGCACAGGATGCAAACGCCATACCGGTACCAAAAGTTAAATCGGACGAGGCCTTCGATGCAGCATCATGCATTGGTTGCGGAGCATGCGTTGCAGCCTGCAAAAACTCCTCGGCCATGCTATTCATTGCGGCCAAGGTATCGCAGCTATCGCTCTACCCACAGGGTAGAATTGAAGCTAAAGAGCGAGTTAAAAAGATGATTGCCAAGATGGATGAGCTGGGCTTTGGCAGCTGCACCAATACCCGCGCCTGCGAAGCTGAGTGCCCAAAAGGGATATCGATATCGCATATTGCCAGGCTTAACCGAGAGTTTATAACGGCTAAGGTTAACGATTAGCCCGAAAAGAAACTTCTCTTAAGCTATAAGGCTATTCACTTAAAGAATAGCCTTTTGTTTTCTTGATTTTAAGTTATACCAAGATTGTAATACCCAAAAATATTTAACTTTGCGCATAAACAAATTGTACGAGGTATGAAAAAAGTACTTATTGCTGTCATTATTCTAGTTGTAGTAGCCGGGATATCATTCGTTGCCCTTAGGCCACATCTTGCTAACAAAGCTTATACCGCTGGGAAGGAACTTGCCGACTCGGCGCTATTTGAACAGGCCATTGAGCGCTACACTAAAGCTATTTGGTACAAAGATGAAATTGCAGCCTATTACTTTGCTAGGGGCGAGGCTTACGCAGCGTTGGATAATGACTCCACCGCTGTTGCCGATTACAATAGAGCTATTGAACTAGATCCTGAACAGTTCGAATTCTTTTTACAAAGAGGGATATCAAAACGCAAGCTACGATCGCTCGACGAAGCTATGCTGGATATAAACCAAGCCATTGAGCTTAACGACAGCAGCGCTGCATCATTTTATCAGCGCGGACTGCTTTATGCTGCACAAAATAACTACGACTTGGCAGTAAAGGATTACAACCGAAGCATCGAACTTGATGGATCGAACCTAGAGGCTTTTTATAGCCGAGGCGAAACACGCGCCAACCTTGAAGATTTTAGAGGCGCCATTGCCGATTACGACAAGATGATAGAGGGCGCCGAGGCACCAGCCGAAGCATACAAGCAGCGGGGTATTTTTAAACTTAAAATACAAGACTTTGCAGGCGCCGAGAGTGACCTTACTAAAGCCGTTGAGCTAAATGAGAACGATAAGGAAACCCTATACCAGCTAGGCCAAGCCAAGCATAACCTCAACAAGGTTAACGAGTCAATAGTGCTATTTGACCAGGTGCTAAAGCTCGATCCCAAATACGATCTTGCATACGGAGCAAGGGGTGGTGCACATCTTAAGAAAAACAATTATCGCCAAGCGGTTTCCGACTTTACAAAGGCAGTTGAACTCAACCCAACCTACAAAAGGGCATACTACGGAAGAGGTATTGCCAAAGCATTACAGCAAGATTACAAGGGATCCATTGCCGATTTCACTAAGGTTATTGAGATTGACAAGGAGTTTGCCCAGGCCTACTACAATAGAGCCGTATCAAAAGCAATTCTTGGGCAGCACCAGGATGCTCTTCCCGATTACGACTACATTATTAGCCGAGACACGAGAAACGCCGAAGCATATTACAACAGGGGCATTTCGCGGATGAATGTGAGAGATACCGAGGGTGCCTGCAACGACTTTAGGCGCGCCGTGGAGCTTAACTACCAACCTGCCGAACCCATGCTTAAGATGTACTGCCGTTCGCAGCAGTAAGGTATCTGCATAGTTGATAAGTTGAAGCGTGGTTTGAGCCACGCTTTTTTAGTTTGGTGATTTACCATCTCGCTGTCGATCTCATCGTGTGGTTTTGCTTACAGCAAAAAACATTTTAGGTAAATAAGCTATTTCGTGTACTTGGTTACCACGCCTTAGGACATGCGCGGTAGCGGTGCATACATAGTAAAAGAAGGAAATTCAAGAATACTTAAACTCTCTTTGGCAATGCAAAGACGAGAATGGTTCAAGGGATTATGGAGCTCAACGAACTATATGAAATTACCATATATTGTCTATCAATAATTTTCTAATGACAAATCTGGGTTTATTATTGGCTTTATTATTGGCGGTTAATAACAGGCACCTCTTCAACTTGATGAGCCAAACTGACTTTTTGTTTTGCAATCAACATAGATAACTCTATTTTTGTCTTTTGCTGAAAGGATGAGCTGATCTATTACAATGCTAATGATGCATATGCTAATAATTATAATTTCGCAAAAAGGCAATAAGTACAATACGGATATTGCTAGCGAGTTCTATCTGACCTATTGAATCAGATTATAAACCCATAAATTTTTACAGCAATAAGTGTTGACCTACCACTAACTTAATATAAGCCATGAACCAAGCCATAACAATAACTTTGTTCTTGATGCTGTTTTTTGGGTGTACCAAGGAATCGGAAACGTATATATTAGAAGTTAATGTGAATCCTTCGTTCGATAAAGCAGAAGTTTTATGGACAAATCCTTTTGACAATGAGTTCTCTGTGCGGTATCAGATTTTTCTCAATGATGAAATGATTACAGAACTGGAGAATGAAATTTCCTATACCTTGCTTGACTTGCCCAACAACCAGGCCTTTAAGGGTTACATAACTGCTGTTGGTTTAAAAGATGGAAGAACAGCGCGTGGCGATTTTTCTTTTAAAACCCCAAAAAGAGAACCCTTGGGTGATTTTGATATCAGTATTGTCAGACTTACAGGCGATGAGATAGTATTTACCTGGCAAAGTCCGGTGGTGCCTGAAGGCGCGGTAGTATACGATATTTATTTAGAAGACTCATTGATTTACAAAGATGTAAATGTCCGTAACAATTCGATAGGTGAACTCAATGCCGAAACCCCATATACATTGGCTATTGTTGCTAAAAGTATGCAGGGACGTCAATCCGAAGCCAGTCTGAGTTTTAAAAGCCTGAAAGAAGGGGCCGTATTATCACGCAATTTCGACACTTTTGGTGATCTTATAAGAGAATATTGCATTTACCAGCCTTCGGGACAGCATCAACAGAAGCTGCCTTTGGTAATATTTCTGCATGGATTCGGGGGAATAGTTTGGCCCGAAATGATTGAGGACAAACTTGTCAGTCTGGCCGAACAGGAAAATTTCCTGCTGCTGATGCCACAGGCTCATGCAAAGCCGGGTTCGGAGCCCGGTTGGGATGCCCATAATTTCCTTCCCTGGGATGATGTTGCATTTATAAATAGTTTAATCGACCGAATGATAGGTTCTTACAACGCATATGATCAGCAGGTTTATGTTTCCGGGTTTTCTAACGGTGGATTTATGACCTTTTTTCTCTCGCAACAAATTGAGCACCGAATTGCAGCTATAGCACCTATTGCCGGGTTACTTGACCATACATTATATCCCAGCTACTCACTTCAAAAACCTATGCCCTTATGCTATTTCCATGGCACCGCTGATTCAACTGTAACGATTAACGGGGGACCTCATCATGCCTCCTTCGATGAAATACTGGAGTATTTCATTCCACATAATGAGGTAAACCCCAATCCGATTGTAACAGAGTTGCCAGATATCAACATTTACGATGGATCTACAGTTACTCTGTTTCATTACAAAACATCAATAAGTAGCGGCGATATTAGATTCTACCGTATAAACAATGGTAATCATTCCATACCTGGCAGGCACACCTGGGCCAATAAAGATATAAGTGCCTGGAAAGAAATGTGGAAGTTTTTTAAAACCAGGAAACTCAGTGACAAATAATTCTCTTACTTGAAACCTTATTCATTATAGCTAGTGGCAACGCTCAGGGGAGTTAAGGTATTGTTGGTCTTTTGAGCAGGTATTTTGGATATTGAGTATCGTGTAAAACCCAAAGGGAAAGGTGCTATCATTTTTACCAAAACGTTATGCTACTCTTTTCCATCTTAACTTTTCTCAGTAAAGGGTGGTCCTCACCAAAAAGATCCCCGAAAGCACAGTGCCCCTTGGTGCCGCACGATTTTATCGTGTGGTTTTGCTTACCGCAAAAAAACATTTTAGGTAAATAAGCTATTTTGCTTACTTGGTTACCACACGTGGGGAAACGCGCGGTAGCGGTGTACTGCCTTTCGCAGCAGTAAGGTATCTGCATAGTTAAAAAAGTTGAAGCGTGGTATAAACTAAACCACGCTTTTTTGTTTATGATCCTGTAAACAGGTAAAAACTAATGTTAGCAATATAGGAATACCCTCCCCATTGGGAAACTAGCATTTTAGTGATAAAACAACCGCTTATACCAGGGTCTTTTTACTTTTGGTTCTTGCTTTAAGCGTTCTTTTTTATCAAAAAATATTTTGTAGGAAAAGGATGGTATAATAGGAAAGTAACTTTTTTGATAAAGCCCTAACTCTTGGCTTTGGCTATCTGACATGGCAGACTTTTCAAGATAAAAATACACGTAGGGGTTTTGTCGATTATAGGCGTTGTATATCGAGAAAGTCCACTGCGATTTATAGCCATTACGCGTATGAGTATTATACTGCAAACCAAGATCGAGACGGTGATAATCTAGCATACGTGCACTGTTATGTTCTCCGTAAAGTAAAACTTCATATGCATTGAGGTCATTAGGAGAGAAACTTCTTATGTAAGGCGCATTGTGCCTACCTATTACTGGGGTAAAGGGCAACCCTGTTTGGTAAACCCAGCTGGCTGTAAGTAACGTTTTTTTAGTTAGTTTACGGCTTATGCTAACTGTTGCCGAGTGAGGCCTATCGTATTCAAAAAGGTACTCAACGCCATTATTTATCTCGCTAAACTGGCGAGTTGTGTGCGACCACGTGTAGCCAACAAAGCCCAACCAGATGCCATAGTTTTTCCTAAGCAGCACCTCTAACCCTATAGCTTTACCCTTTCCTCCGGTTACCACTTTGTTGCGCCACAACCCATCGCCCATAAGGTTTGTGTATCCCTCGCGATAGTTAGCAAGGTTACTTAGTTTTTTGTGATAAAAGCTAGTTTCGGCATCAAACATTCCATTAGCAAAGTTCCCCTTCCACCCCACTGCTAGCTGAGAGGTACTAGCATTTGGAATATCGGTACCCGATGGCACCCACACCTCGTTGCTACTCACTTCGCCCGATGTAAAGAGTAGATGCGAGTACTGGGAAGACTGCATATAGCTAAAGTTGAACCTGTTTTTTGGGTTCAGTCTAACGTCGAGGTTAAGCCGGGGTTCAAGCCCAATATGAGAGAAGCCTTTGTTAGCAAAAACAACGCCTCGCAATCCTGCCTGTAACTCAAAAATATTTAGGAACTTAATTTGATTCTCAAAATACAAAGCCGATTCGGTTGAGGTTATTGTAGGTTCACCAAATATCTCGGTTTGTGTTGAACCAACCATAGTGTTTGGGCTATGCAAAAGCAGTGTTGCTTGCCCACCGGCTTGTACAGTCCAATTGGGTAGCAACTCGTATTGCCAACCCGATCTGAACGACATATCCTGTACCGAAGAGCTATACTCCATTCCCTGGGAAATAGTATCGGTTAGAGATGAAATTGAGAATTGATTATTCTGACCTAGCCTATAACGAACGTAGGAAAGACTTTGGTTAGAGTATAGCTTTGGGGAATGCACCCTGTTCCAATGAGCCGACACCATCCAGTTTCCCCAAATATTCCTCATATTAGAAAACTGCTGATACTGTGAACTGGTGTAAGTGTTCTTAACATTCAAATAATCGTCGCCATGATATACATTTAGGCTAAAAGAGTTCTTGCTATTTGGTCGCCAGGTAAACTTCCCGTTGATATCATGAAAACCATAGTAAAACTTATAATTACCATTATCAATAAGGCTAGTTGCCAGAAGCATAAGCGGATCAGTAAGGGTTTTTCGTCCGGTAACAATAAATGTTGAGTTGGCAATGGGAGTAGGCCCCTCAATGCTTGCCGATATGTCGGTAAGCCCTAGGCTAAGCGTGCCCTTGGTATAGGTTGGGTTTCCTTCTCGCTGCGATATATCCATTATGGCAGAGAGTTTGCCACCGTACTTTGCAGGGAAGCCACCTTTGTACACATCTATACTATTAATCATATCGGGATTAAAAACCGACATAAACCCGCCAAAGTGGTTCACGTATATTAGGGCAACGTTATCGAGCAGATATAGGTTCTCGCCGGGATTTCCGCCCCTAACCAACACCAAACTCGACCCCTCGCTTTGTGTCTGTATTCCGGGCAGCAGCTGTATGGCCTTCATCACATCGGGCTTTGCCCCCAGCGATGGTACCGACTGCAACTCGAGCTGGCTAAGAGTAGCCACATTGAAAGGTGGTCGACGGGTATGACTAATCACCACCTCATCAATCTGATTCCCGGGGCTTAACAAAACCTCAACAAGCGTATCGTTTGCAAAATCGACCTTAAACTTCTTAGCCGTATAACCAACGTACGAGATTGTAATAGTGCCCTTACCCATTGGGGTGATGCTAAAGTAGCCCTTGGCATTGGCAATGGCGGCTCGGCTAGTACCATCCTCAACTACATGAGCGCCAACTAGCACCTCGCGCGATAGGCTATCGCGGACAAATCCGGATATCCGCACCTGCGAATACAAACTACCGCTATATATCAGTAGCGCAGCAATCAGGAGTTTTTCGTAACGCATTCTTTATACAATAAGCAATTAATTACAACAGGGTTTTGGCTGCATTTATTTGTGGAGTAATGGTATCGGAAATCGCTTTGGAGTATCCGGCAAAAATCCCGTAACCACCCTTTACGTTTGAGTAAAGTGGGATTGCAGGTAAAGCACCCGTAAAAAAGTCGGGGTATAACGCATCGCCATAAAGCGAGAGCTGCTTTTGATAGCTATAGTAATGCTTGCATACCGAGCGTAGCTCAACAACAATTGGAGTATCGTCCTCTATTTGGAGGTTAATTCGCATAGTATAGGTATCGGTAGGCACAAACTCTGTACTAAAAAGAGTCAAATCGAGCCCCTCGCTAAGGAGCACGGGGTCATCAATATTGGCAGGTGTAACACGCCTTTCACTATCGCTCCATACAACAACCTCAAGGTAGCTTGCATCGTGCTTACTAAAAGTAACCTCCACTGCATTTTGCAAATCGCCCCAGTAGTTAAACCAAGCGTTCTTAATAAACTTAACATTCTTTATGGGTGCAGCCAAGGGAACAATGGTTGTTACCGAAACCAGTTCGTAGCCCGGGACGCTTACCTCGCATTTGTACTCCATTCCCTCCTGCGCCACGGAGGATGAGGTGTATAAACCGTTACTGGTATGCTCTAGGGTTTCGAGCAGATGACCATTTTCATACAAATGCACCTGGGCATTGGTAACATCGGTTAGCTGCGCCGAGTCGATACTACCCGACAACGAAATATGCACCCACACCGGTTTTCCCGCTTCAACTATTCCACTTATTGTTGGTTTGGGAGGGTGGCTGGGAAATTCCCAATCTACCTCTTTGTCGCATGAGGGCATGGCAACAATCAGCAACAAACAGGCAAACATACCGGTTAGTATATATTGTAAAGGTTTTTTGGTACTCATAAATATATATTAGAACTTAACAGTTATACCGTACCTTAGGCAAGACTCTAAACTATGCACTTTAGGTCGATTATTAAAACCATACTCGGCAAAAACGCCCCAGTATGGGGTAATGTAATAACTAAGCCCTCCGTAAAGTCCGTAATCGACCCCATGCCCTTTGTAAACGCTACCCTCGGGCGCTATCAGGCTAAGGCCTCCAAATTTTGCAGATACATACATATCGAACCGAGGTTCATTCTTGTTAGCGATAAGGGGTAGCAGATGCAAATTGGCAGTAATACCGTATGAGTATGCATTGGAGTTTATAAAAGTTCCAGGTGAAACTTGATTGTTTGGAGCCAAATAGTCCTCGGTATGCAGAAAATTAACGAATCTGCTATACCCAATATACACACCCGTCTCGATAAACCTACACAATCCCCTGTTAGCCTCAAACCTAAAGTTCCCTAAAGCAAAGTCTTTTGTGGAATTTAAATACTGAGGGGTTTTACTATGGCCCAATTTGATGTTTGTACGCTTGTAAAGGTAGCCCTCTTGGGCTTGGGAGAAGCTTGTTAAAAAAACTAGAAGAATAATGGTTATTTTTCTCATCGGCATTTGTACTCGTGTACTATTATGGCTAATCGGTGATATTGTTTTGCGGGCTTTTAGAACTTAACAGTTATACCGTACCTGAGGCAAGACTCTAACTTACGGCTTCTAATCCAATTATTAAACCCAAACTCTGCAAATAAGCCCCAGTATCGGGAAAGATAAAAACTAGCGCCTCCGTATAGGCCATAATCAATGCCCGGCCCTCTGAAAACACTACCCTGTGGCGCCACCAGACTTAGCCCACCAAATTTTGCAGTTAAATAGAGATCGAACCGAGGTTCTTCATTTTTGGCTATAAACGGTAATAAGTGCAAATTAGCAGTAATACCGTATGAGTATGCATCGGAGTATATATAGTCGGCATCCCATGTGGTATTGTCAGCGGGGTCAAATCCCTCCTGATATTGAGCATTACCAAACCGGCTATACCCAACATATGCACCTAGTTCAACAAACCTAGATACACCCTGGTTGGCCTCTAACCTAAAATTCCCTAGCGTAAGCCTTTTAAGCGAATTCAAATAATCAGGTTTGGTACTGTGACCTAGTTTTATGTTTGTACGTTTGTAAAGGTAACTCTCTTGAGCTTGGGAGAAGCTTAAGACAAAAAGTAAACTAAAAAGAGATACTATTCTCATATGAATTATATTGCTATTTGTAAAAAGGATTAAACATTTAGACCATATCTTGCAGAAAAAAATTCTATTAACTGCCATGGGCAGTTGCCCATGGCAGTTAATGATTAAAATTTATTAAAGATCTATCAAAACAAAAAAATATAAACTAAGAACTTAATTGATAATTGTTTATTTTCTAAAGTCAATATAACATTCTAACTAAATAATTAGATGTGGGTTAAGGGATCTCGTAGCCTCAACTCCTTTATGGTTCTTCCCCCACATATAATATGCATCTACTGTCTGATCAGGAATAAACGAACCATAACCAACTCTACCTCCTTTAATTATTTGTTCGTGAATCCGACAGTAGTCTTTTGGGAAATCCCAATAATGGTACTCGGGGACACCATTGTATAACGCCCTAACTTTAAATTTTCCGCTAATGCTAACTTTTGCATAACTCCACCAAAGTTTTTTTTCGTATCCTCTTACTTTAACAATATTATAACGGTATGTAACTGGTACTGAACTGTTGCTATCCATTGGGTCAGCAAGTTCTGTTCTATGCTGATAATCTAAGCTAATTGTAGTCTTTACAGCGTCACGACCAATTTCTTCCCACTTTGTAGCGAAAAATGTACCAGGACCATAAATGTTTTTAACTGAAATATCATAATTATTTTTTGAATCATTTTGTTTAGAACTCATATACGCTTCAACTTCTTTTAATGTCTGAGCGTTTTTAAGAATTTCTTTGTTCTGCACACTTATTGAAGCAACACCTTCCTCATACACCTTATAAGCAGTCCCCCCAATAGCGTACATCATATCTCTGTTTAACAAATATCGATTCGAATGTTTTTCTAAGGCTACCTCAAGAACATAATCGTCAGACTCCGTTTTCTCAAGTTTCAGGAATCTATTGTTATTATTTACAAATTCCATCATACCCTCTATAGTCGTAAAGTCTTTTTGCTTAACATTTTCATACATTTCATCACACATTCTCCCAAACGACTTAAACCCCTGTTGTTCTTCCCACAATTTCAGTTCGTCCTCATCAAGGGTAAGTACTTTATTAAGTGCAGATGAATACTCCTCATAATCCTTAAAAACCAACATCTCCATTTCATCCATTTGAGCATTGGGAACCAATCCCTCATCCTTGCTACATCCGCTAAATACTGTTAAAACTGTTGTTACTAGCGCAATTATTGCTACACTTGCAAAACTTTAAATTCTGTTCATCGTAATAGTTTTTAATTCGACATTAATTTGTTGAGTTGGCCTCACCTCCCAGAGTGATTTAGCAGTTGTTCTATGGGGGTGGGGCATTTTTTGCCAGCTCTTGGGCTGCTGCTGGCCTCCCTCCTTATTTGTTTTAAGGACTAAGGTTATCCCCTGCACCAAGTAGGTTACCTTAAAATTTCGGGGCGGTATCAACCCCGCCATATGAACCATTGCCTTGCAATGGCATATGGAAAATGAATTCAATAAATGCTTTTGATTGTTTTAAATATTATTATGTGATTAGCAATGTATTTCTGTAAACAAAATTAGCACTTTATATCGATACCACCCCCCCGTATTTGTGTGTTTTATAACACACTAAATACCACAAAACGAATGTACACGCAACAGAAAAGCAACTCGCAGAGGCAAAGCATTACCGTTAATGGTTTGCAGGGGGGACAATCAACTTGATAGTAGTCCGAGTGCGACGGTTGCTGAGCACTTCGGCTAGCTCAGTGTAACACCTGTCGAAGTATAAGTCGCGCCCGGACTTAAATAAGGTTAATTGGTTTCCACGCCTGAGGACACGGGCGGTAGTGGTGAATAGAGTAAACTCTGACAAATGAGTATAATATCAGGGCTAAAGCCCAAATTACTCCAACCTTCTTACCCCGCCCTAAAGGACGGGGTTATTGACATCTACTACCAATTGGTTATTTTCAGTCTGCCCGTTTGGCTAAGGGCTGTACCTCTGTCCAACTGGATGACCAGACCGATAGTCCGAGTGCGACGGTTGCTGAGCACTTCGGCTAGCTCAGTGTAACAC
>DDWD01000194.1 GCA_002345825.1 Bacteroidales bacterium UBA2295 | reverse complement strand
AGTAAAAAATTCGTCGAGGTTGTTACTAAATATCCCCAAAAACTTGAGCCTTTCGAGCAGCGGAACATTTGGGTTTTCGGCCTCCTGTAACACCCTCTCATTGAATGACAACCAGCTAATTTCTCTATTTATGTAATCCTTTTGCTTGGCCATACCTAAATGTATTTTTGCTATAAACTAATGATTCTTCGGAAAATCAACCCAAGAAGACTGCAAGTTTTCTTTTCGTATTTCGCTCCAACTCTCAATGTTAAAATCCAAACGAACCAACCCTGAAGTGGGTAAATTATCTATACTTTGAGGTAAAAATTGATTTACCAAACTGGTAAACGTAGGGTTGTGCCCCACAAGCATTGCGCACTTGATATCGTTTGAAATCGTCCTAACTATATGTAACACTTCACTCACTGATGTTTCGTAAAAACTATTATTGAGCACAATACTGTCCAGCGGAACACCCACGGTACTACAAAAAATGGTGGCAGTATGTGCTGCTCTGTTAGCGGAACTCGAAATTACAAGTTCAATCTCTTTTAATTCATTCTTCAGGTGGCCTGCAAGCTTAGTTGCATCAGAGATCCCCTTGAAAGTCAATGGTCGATCAAAATCGGATTTATTCACATCATCCCATGCTGATTTGGCATGCCGCAGCACAAATAGTGTTTTGGTAGTGCTCATCGAAATAAAATTTAATTATTAACCAAGCAAACCTAGCCTATAAAAGGGTACTGGCCAAATCGGCCAGATAGCTTCGCTCACCTTTCACCAAGTTGATATGTGCAAAAATATCCTGCCCATGCATTTTGTCAGAAAGATATGTAAGCCCATTGGATTTCATATCGAGATAAGGGTGGTCTATCTGCTGAATATCGCCAGTAAATACAAATTTGGTTCCTTCACCAGCACGAGTGATAATGGTTTTTACCTCATGGGGCGTAAGGTTCTGCGCCTCGTCAACAATAAAAAACACATTGGAAAGGCTCCTCCCTCGAATGTATGCCAATGGGGTAATTATAAGCCTATCGGTGCGCTGCATCTCATCGATATACTGATACTCCTTGCTACTCGATTTAAACTTATTCTTGATAACCGTAAGGTTATCGAAAAGGGGTTGCATATAGGGGCCAATCTTTTCGTTCACATCACCAGGGAGAAAACCAATATCTCTATTGGCTAGCGGAACTATGGGGCGCGCCAGTAAAATTTGATTGAAACTTTTTTCTTGATGTAATGCTGCAGCTAAGGCCAGCAAGGTTTTTCCAGTTCCTGCCTTACCGGTAAGCGATACTAGTTGAATCTCGGGTCGTATAAGCGCATCGAGCGAAAAAGTCTGCTCCGAGTTACGGGGTTCAATACCATAAGCTCTTATTTTTTCAACTCTATTTATTGTTTGGCTAATTGCATTGTAATGTCCAAGCGCACTCGACTTTGCTCCCTTGATAATGAAGTATTGATTTGGATAGGGCGTTACATTAAACTCTTTGGGTTGTACCCCATCAAAATTATCGTACAACCCCTGCACTTTTACATCATCCACACCCTCAAGCACCTGAATTTCACGTTTCAGAGTATCCAAATCCTTAATCTTATCCGAGAGGTAATCCTGAGCAACCAGTCCCAACGATTTTGCCTTCATCCGCAAGTTGATGTCCTTGGAAACCAGTATAATGGATTGCTTTGAATTATCCTTTTGCAAATAGTTGGCTATGGCCAAAATACGATGATCGGGATTTTTATCGGCAAAGGATTGTTCCATTTCGGGCGAAAAGGGTTTCCCGGTTTCAATCCTCAACTTGCCATGCCCCTTACCGAGCGAGATCCCCCCGTTAAAAAGGTTATCACCAGCAATTTTATCGAGTTCGCGCGAAAACTCACGTGCATGAAAGTTGATCATCTCATTTCCCTTTTTAAAATGGTCCAACTCCTCAAGCGCAACAATTGGTATTACTATATCATTTTCCTGAAAATTATAAATACAAGTAAAATCGTGAAGTAATACATTGGTATCCAACACAAAAACCTTCTTTTTCTTAATTGCCATAAACTACAATTTTGGTTGAGTAATCAAGTATAAATCTACAAATTAACTTAAAGTTTAATGTGAAAAGAACGTTAATTATTTCGGGTCTAATCCAATTTATTTGCCCCGGGTCCTTACTCCCCCTTACCGTATCAGCCAATGAAAAAGAAAACAAAATATCCATTAATTCGGGAAACAAGCATTTGGTTATTTTTGATACTTTTGCCCAAAATTCCTGTAGATGAACTATCAGCAAACCCTAGAATATCTCTACTCGCAGCTACCCATGTACCAGCGAGTAGGCAAAGCCGCATATAAAGCCGATTTAAATAATACCCTTGCGCTCGATAAGTACTTTTCTCATCCACATAAGCAATTCCGGAGCATTCACATAGCCGGTACAAACGGCAAAGGGAGCACTTCCCATATGCTCTGTTCAATCCTAATGGAAGCTGGCTACAAGGTTGGCCTGTATACATCACCACACCTGCTCGACTTTAGAGAAAGAATTAAGATTAATGGCAACGCCATCAGCGAAAAGGAGGTAATTACTTTTGTTGCGGCGAATAAACAAGTATTCGAAGAGATTAAACCTTCGTTCTTTGAAATGACGGTTGCCTTGGCGTTTAAATATTTTGCTGATCAAAAAGTTGATATTGCGGTTGTTGAGGTTGGGTTGGGCGGCAGGCTCGACTCCACAAATATTGTTGAGCCAGATCTTTCGATAATCACCAACATAGGGCTCGACCATACTGATTTACTGGGCGACACGCTTCGAAAAATTGCAATTGAAAAGGCTGGCATCATCAAGCCCAACACCCCTGTGGTTATTAGTGAACTGCAAGAAGAAATACAGGATATATTTTTAAATAAAGCGAAAGAGTGCAACGCCCCATTAACTTTTGCCAGCACTAATTTTGTGATCAAAAAATCGACAATGAAAAGCGGATGTCAGGATCTTGATATCCGTAACGTTAAACAAGGGCAAACTACAAAGTACAAACTAGATATGCTTGGCCATTACCAGGGTAAAAACATTGCAGGGGTGCTAGCATCAACGGAAATACTGGCTATGCTTGGTTATGAAATTAGCAAATCTCACATAACAAAAGGGTTAGAAAATGTAATTAGGAATACTGGCATAATGGGCCGATGGCAAATTATTGGACGCAACCCATTAGTTATATGCGACACAGGCCATAACCTTGATGGTATTTCTGTAATTGTTAGTCAGATAAGCAGCACTCCACACAAGAATCTACATATGGTTATTGGAATGGTGGGCGACAAAAATATTGATGGGGTACTTCAAATACTGCCAAAGAATGCACGCTACTACTTTACCCGCCCATCAATTCCTCGTGGACTGGATGAAAAGATTCTTGCTGAAAAGGGTAAATTAGTTCAACTAAAAGGCAATGAGTACCCAAATGTAAAAAATGCAATTGAAGCAGCAACCAGTATGGCAAGCCCCGATGATTTAATATTTATTGGCGGAAGCACCTTTACCGTAGCCGATGCTCTAGCGAAATAAAAAAACCGCAAATAATGCGGTTCTATATTTGGATATAGCTGATGTTAATCTGTTTTTAGGCCAAACATAATGGCTACACAGCCACTGTTCACCATCTCAGATTCGTCAACATTTTCATGAACCTTAACTAGTATAATTAGCTGTTGGGTCGCTTCAACCTTAAAATCCCAAGAAAGTTTATAATCATTGTCGGCATTGGTGTAAAGGATTGTTCGGTCGACATCCATTACCTGAAACTCAACTCTAGAAAGGGGTTCTGATCCGCACACCGCAATGCGGTATTCCTGACCGGCATAAAACGTTTTGAAAAGTTCTGCGTCTTCGCCTTCGGTAAGAATTGCAGCGTTGTAATTCCCATCATGAATATATGGTGCAAGTTCCAACCGACAAACCCTTTTGGCAAAATTCTTACATTGTGCTGACCCAGAGAATGAGGTGAATAGGAGGGCACCAGAGAAAAGAATAATTATCAATGATCTCATATCGGGCGTAGATTTTTTTACATTATGTACTTCGAACGTATTTCAGCAACCTTATCTTTTAGCTCCTGAAAAACTGCGGGGCTAACAGAGAAAACATTCTTGCTATGCAAAGTGGTAGAGGTTGAATCTTTCTGTACCTCAATTCTCGACACGGATATTTGAATCTTGTCATAAATTATGCCAAGTTCCTTTACATCACTCAATACTGCTTGGATATCGGGCATATGGTCATGCTGTCCAAGCAGGTTCAGCACACTTGATAACGATAGCTTTTGGTCTATAATGCGCTCAACCAGCTCATTATCACTTGATCCAATTTCATCGACCAATGAAGTGGAGATGTATAACCCCTCAATCCACCCCCCTACAAGAATAATTGTGCCAATGGCTACCCGATCGTTCTCTTCAAGAATTGAATTTGTATTCAAAAAAGTTTCAGAGATAATATCCATTATGGCATCCCGATTGTTCACGTTCTCCTCCAAACGTTGAATAATCTCGTCATCAATTGCATTAAGGATACCTAATCCCTCGGCTAACTTTTTGGAGGCAGTCATGTACTTTATGGAGGCAGGCGTTTGGTCGAAAAGACTGGCATAGCTCAAATCGGTACTATATATCCCTAGGTTTAGAGCCATGCTCTTGGTTGTGGAGTAACGCGAAATATTTTCAACAGGGTTCATTATTTCAGGATTGTATTGAGCGCCTGAGCGTTTAAGTATCATCGCGGTTTCGAGTGGCGAGGGTAATGAATAAAATATCTGGCGAGCAGTTTGTACGCCAGACTTTACAACTTCGCCGCCAGCTATATCCTCAACATCTACGGTAACTCTATCTTGTTTTGACGAATCGGAGGCACAGCTCAGCACTAAGCCAGCAGAAAAAACAAATAAAATTGCTGTATACTTCATATTAGGTAGCCTGATATTCATAACCCATATGTTTTGATGTTTATGCTTAAAGTGGTTTAACAGTTAGTAAAAGTAACATTTTTTTTTGAACCAAAACAAATTAAACCCAATATATCTAACTTTATCTGGGCTATGATATATATCAATATATCAACGATTTCAACCATCGCCGTGCAATTTTCATAAATTGTAGTTTGTATGGGTTGATTTTGAACAATATCTAGATTGAATATTTTTGGTTAAAGGGACATAATTTAGCTAGTAAAAAAATCAATATCATTTGTACTTTTGCAGGCTAATATTAATTAGCAAAACTAGAAAGAATGAGCCACGATAATAGCAAAAAGAAGAAGCAGGAGTTACTGATTGAAGCGCTGGAAAAGAGTTCAGACGATAAAGTTATCTCCATGCTTATCGACCTTAAAGAGCATGGCGAGCTTTTTTATTTACAACCACTACTTACCATGATGGTTAGCAACCGAGGCGAAACGCTAAAGAAAAGCCTTGTGGAATTCATTTCGGATATCAAGCTACAGGATGCCGTTCCGATCATTGCTGATTTTGTTCGAGCGCAATCTACCATAAAAGAGATAACCGGAATACTTACTGCCAGCTGGCAAAGCAGATTAGACTTTTCGCAGCACTTGGCTCCATTTTTCCAAGTCCTTATCCATTCCGATTACAAAAATGCATTTGAAGCATTTACCGTAATCGAGAATAGCATAGATGGACTTGCACCCAACGAGATAGTTGAGTTTATTGCCGAGATTAAGGGGGGATTAGGTAAATCAAATCACGACAAGCAACTCCTCTTGCTCGAGATGATTAGCGTACTTGAAAAAACTAGAAGAGCGGCCAAATAGCCGCTCTTTCTATGCTAAACAAAAAATGTTAGTTTACTCAATCGTGGTTTGAGTAGTATTTCATAAATTGGCTTCGCTCATACACAGCTGGATCGCCAATCTTTCCGTAATTCATTTTTCCGTTAAAGTCGGCAATATTTTCGTAGCCCTTCTCATCCATCCATTTTTCTAAAAACTCAACAAACGACTTTATGTGAGCGACACCATTTTTGTAGAGCGCCGAGCAAACCTGTGTTGAGCTAGCACCTGCCAGCAACATTTTCACTACAGCTTCGCCAGAATGGATGCCTGTTGATGCAGAAATATCAATCTTTGACACAGAATGACTGGCTAAAGCTACCCACCGCAATGTATCGCGAATATCGCCGGCATTACTGAAAACCTCGGCCGAGGTTACCTTCATACTCTTGATATCTAAATCGGGAGCAAAAAAACGATTGAAAAGAACCACACCCTGAATTTTGCGATACCAAAGCTGCTCGATGATACGTAAAGGATTAGTAAAATGATCGCCTAGCTTAAAAGCAATTGGAATGGTTATCAATTTGCGAAGTTTCTCTGCGAGGGTATAATAAACGGCCTCGTAATCCTCGGCCGTTTTACGGCTATCGGTTGGCAACACAAACACATTAACCTCCAGCGCATCGGCGCCAGCTTCCTGGATTTTTGCTGCAAAATCAATCCACTTAGATGCTGAAATGCAGTTGATGCTGGCAATTACTGGGATATCAACGGCATTTTTGGCAGATGATATTAGGTCGAGGTATTTCTCCACGTTGTTACTGGTAACATACGATTTGAGGTAGTCCTCGGCCTCGGGGTAATCGCTGTGCACCGAAAGTGATCCGGCTTCATGGAGTATTTGCTCCTCGAACAGCGATTTGAGCACAACGGCTGCGGCACCGTTAGCCTCAAGTTTTTTAATGGATTCAACATTGGAGGTGAGCCCTGAACTGCTTACAATTATTGGGTTTTTTAGATTAAGCCCAAGATAAGTCGTTTGTAAATTTGCCATTGGTTTACGTTTTGGAGTCGAAATTTGGTTGAAAATTAGCAATTTTTTTTAGTTTACACCATAATTCCTTGTGCCAAAAATACTACTACCTACCCTAATCATAGTTGATCCTTCCTCGATGGCAATCTTAAAATCACCTGACATTCCCATCGATAGGGTGTTGAAACTTGGCTGATTCGAAAAATATTTTTGTTTTATATCCGCAAAGAAACTTGCTAATCCATTGAACTCCCTCCTAACCTGCTCCATATCGTCGGTAAATGTAGCCATACCCATTAATCCCACGATGTTAACATTTGCATATTTAGTAAAGGCTGGGTTAGACAAAATGGAATGCAACTCCTCCTGCGACAATCCAAATTTAGTATCCTCCTCGGCTATGTGCACCTGCAGCAAACAATCAATCACCCGGTTATTCTTGCCCCCCTCCTTATTGATCTCCTTAAGCAGCTTGGCGCTATCAACTGAATGAATTAGGCTAACGAAAGGTGCAACGTATTTCACCTTATTGGTTTGCAGGTGTCCCACCAAATGCCACTGAATATCCTTTGGCAGAGCCTCGTATTTCGATAGTAGTTCCTGAACTTTGTTTTCGCCAAAAACTTTTTGCCCTGCATTGTATGCCTCCATAATTACTTCGGGTGGATGAGTTTTTGAGATAGCCACCAGCGACACATGGCTTGGGATGTTTGCAATTATACCATTTAGATTATCTACAACACTCATAATGTATGCTTTTTGCAAAGTTAGCTAATCGGCAATCTAATTGAAAAGATTTTAATTAAAATAAAATCGGGTAGCTTAAGCTACCCGATCTCAAATATTGATTTAAATATCGCTTACTTCAAACTGTGAATAACCAATCCACTCCTAAGTTTTGGTTCAAACCATGTAGTTTTTGGAGGCATAATGTTTCCGGTATCGGCAATGTCGATAAGCTGTTTCATAGAAACAGGGTAAAGCGCAAACGCTACTGCCATTTCACCGCTATCAACACGTTTTTTCAATTCTCCTAAGCCACGAATTCCACCAACAAAATCGATTCGTTTGGAAGTTCTAAGATCTGAAATTCCGAGGATCTTATCCAGAACTAAATCGGACAGAACGGTTACGTCAAGCACCCCAATGGGATCGTTATCGTTATATGTTCCAGGCTTTGCCGACAGGGAGTACCATTTGCCCTCGAGGTACATGCTGAAATTATGAAGAGCCTTAGGTTTATAAATATCTTCTCCAATTACCTCAATATCAAAATTTTCATTCAGTTTTTCAACCAGTTGGGCTGGAGTTAACCCGTTCAAATCCTTAACAACACGGTTGTAATCGATGATGTTGAGCTGATTGTCGGGGAAAATTACAGATAGGAAGTAGTTGTACTCCTCCTCGCCTGTGTGATTTGGGTTATTTGCTTTTTTCTCTTGCCCAACCCTCGCTGCTGCAGCGGTTCGGTGGTGTCCGTCGGCTACGTAAAGAGCTGGCTGCTGAGCAAATATCTCTGTAATGCGGTTGTTTACAGTGTCATCCTCAATGGTCCAAAGATGATGTCCAAAACCATCCTCGGCTACAAAATCGTAATCGGGATTCTTGCTACTTACCACCTTGGCTACAATGTCATCAACCTCCTTGATGGCTGGATAGGCAAAGAACACTGGCTCGATATTGGCATTCTGGTTGCGAACGTGAATCATCCTGTCCTCCTCCTTATCGGGACGGGTAAGCTCGTGCTTCTTAATTTTACCCTCCATGTAATCCTCAAAATGACAAGCTACAGCCAGTCCATACTGAGTTCTGCCGTCCATAGTTTGGGCGTATACATAGTACATCTCCTTTTCGTCTTGTACCAGCCATCCCCTCTCCTGCCATTTTTTGAAATTCTCCATGGCCTTATCGTATGCTTCTTGCGAATGCTCATCGATAATTGGATCGAAATCGATCTCGGGCTTGATGATGTGTAGCAACGATTTTTCTCCTGCTTCGGCCTGTGCTTCTTTCGAGTTCAACACATCGTAAGGGCGTGAGGCCACCTCCTGCGCTAACTCCTTTGGTGGACGAATGCCCTTAAAAGGTTTAATTTTAACCATTTGAAATTACTTTAAACTAGTTTTTACTTATTTACTTGGAATGTACGATCGCCATTCTTAATAAAGTTTACAATTTGATTTGCTGCTGCAAGACCAGCATTTACGTTTGCCTCGGAAGTTTGTGCTCCCATTTTCTTGGGTGTTGCAAAAACTCTTACCCCAAATTTTTCAACCATTGCGGCATGTGAATCGGCTGCGATATCAGTTGCATACTTCAAATCGGTACGTTCCTCAAATGCTTTCACCATACCTTCCTCGTCAATTACCTCTTTGCGAGCAGTATTGATAAGGGTTGCACCTTTTGGCATTTTAGTTAGTAAATCGTAACCAATTGATTTTTTTGTTTTATCGTTTGCTGGGATATGTAGCGATAAGTAATCGCTAACTGAGTATAGCTCTTCAACAGACTCAACAACTGTAACACCATCCTTCACCATATCCTCCTTTTTAACAAATGGATCGAAGGCATATATCTCCATCCCAAAACCTTTGGCGTGCGAAGCTACCAGTTTTCCAACATTTCCGTATGCATGAATGCCCAAACGCTTGCCCTTAATCTCAGTACCGGCAACTGGGGTGAACTGGTTGCGAGCCATATAGATCATCATACCAAGGGCTAATTCGGCCACGGCGTTTGAGTTCTGTCCAGGGGTATTCATAGCAACAACCCCTTTTGCAGTGCAAGCTGCCAAGTCGAGATTATCGAAACCAGCACCGGCGCGAACCACAATTTTAAGGTTTTTAGCTGCCGCAACAACATCGGCTGTTACCTTATCGCTTCGTACGATAATAGCATCAACATCAGCAACTGCTTTTAGCAATTCGGCATTATCAGTATATTTCTCAAGCAGGGCGAACTCATATCCTGCACCCTCAACAATTTTTCTGATTCCATCAACGGCTATCTTTGCAAAGGGTTTTTCGGTTGCTACAAGTACTTTGGCCATAACAAACAGTATTAACGTTAGATTTAATTAATTCGACAAGTTGTAATGGAACAAAGGCTGAATAGCTTCACCATTCAGCCCTAATGTTTCA
>DDWD01000213.1 GCA_002345825.1 Bacteroidales bacterium UBA2295 | reverse complement strand
AGCAATCGTGAGGTTAAGGTTGATGTACGCATTATTGTGGCCACCAACGATGATTTGCAGGAGGCGGTTAAGCAAGGGAAATTTCGTGAAGATCTGTACCATAGGCTAAATGAATTTTCCATTATTGTGGCCCCACTTAGCGAGAGGATTGAGGATTTACCTCAGTTTGCTGATTTCTTTTTGGAACAAGCCAATTCCGAGATGGGCAAGAGCATAAAGGGCTTTAGCCCCGAGGTTTTGGATGTGTTTAGCCATTATAGCTGGCCAGGCAATATCCGTGAGCTGCGTAACGTGATTCGACGAGCCGTGCTGGTTGAGCAGGGAAGTATTGTGGGAACCAAAAGTTTGCCCGCTGAAATTGTCTCGAGCAAGCTGCGTCGACAGAGTGAACTTACAAGCAATCAGCAGCAACCCGAGAACCTGAAAGATTTAAAAGAGATGGCCGAACGGGAGCTTATCCTTTCTACGCTCCAGAAGGTTCGTTACAACAAGAGCAAGGCAGCATCGTTGCTAAATATCGATCGAAAAACCCTTTACAACAAGATGAAGCAGTACGGATTGCAGCTATAACTCTTTATTGGCCACATTTCAATAGTCCTTATTTATTGATGATTTCATCTGCACGGATCTTTAAAATTCCTTATTTGAGGAGGGAAACAGTTTACCTTTCGCTTTAGAGTAATTTCACGTCGATATCACCGTCTTTTTATACATTTCTCTGTCTCCCCACGCAGTAAGGCAGAGAACATCCATTATTAGATATGGTTCCCGATGTATCGGGACAAGCTGTGTGAGTTATAGCCTGCATCAAGGATGTTTCATTTTTTAAAATTCCAATAAATATAATTTGCATAAAGCGCAAAATCATAGTGTAAGAGTTGTGTGGTATGCAATTAATTGGTTTATATTCTTCCCTAGAGCATCTCATTTGCCTACCATTCAATAAACAAAATCTACCTAAGGAACATTTCCGTTTTTACAATGCAGAATTATCGACTTATATTTGTTTAAGCTAAATATCGAAGTTGAACTTAAATTTTTGACCTATGAATACGCACCCATTTTATACAGTAAAGTTACTGGTTGTTATTTTTCTCCTAAGCATTTCCTATTTAACCCTTGGGCAAGATCTAGTTCCTTTTTGCGAAGGCATAACTACCATTGATGCCCGTATGGCATCGAAGGTTGCTAAGCTCAAATCTTACAACGATTTTCAGCAGGCAACGCTCCAGCAAACCGACAAGGGTTTGGAACTGAATGTGGTTTATAAGGAGGATGGAATATTTAAGGTAGATAAGATACCGCTTACCGAAGCGGATATTCAGCAAATCTGTGAAGAATTAGGGATTAGTTCAGATCCACAAGAGGTTCAGGCAAATGACAACCCTAGCCAAGAAGCTCGTCGTAGGCTAATATTTTCCTCCTCGGCATTTTCGCTTGGCTACTATAGTTGGGCCGTTCCTACTGCTCTAAAGGCAGACGATTTCAAAGCCTACACGGCATCGTACATGCTTATTGGGGGTGCTGGTTTCTTTGTCCCTCTTTTGGCTACCAACAAGCATGATATTACTGATGGTATGGAGAGAGCTTACACTGTGGGAGCAGCCAGTGGGCTAGTGCACGGTCTTTCATTAAATATGATGCTACTGGGCGATAATAATGATTTTGAGAGCATTTTAGGTTTTACAACCGCAATGAGCATAACCGAGAGCTTGGTAACATTTTCGCTTGCAAAGAAGCATAAATCCTCATGGGGATACGCAAGCATAGTAGGCGCGGGTAGCCTCTGGGGAGCGGCTTACGGAGCAGCAATTCCTTTTATTATTTCCGAAAGCGAAGAGGTTAGGCTTTACGGCTTAACCACCCTTGCGGGCTCGGTTGGGGGGATAGTGGGCGCAAATTATTTATATAAAAAGCAGCCCATAACCCATGGCGACGCCACCATTATTAGCACAACTGGAGCCCTAGGCACTTACTGGGGAGGTGTATTTATGGAGACATTTGATACAAATAACGATAGAGCAATCATAGGTATGCTAACTGCTGGCGCAACAGGTGGTTTGGCATACGGAATATATAAAACTAAGAGTTACGATTATTCACGTCAAGAGGGTAACCTTATCCCTTTGGGAACTTTCGCAGGAGGTTTAATAGGTGCTGGGTTTGCTGTACTAACCGAGGCTGAGGAAACAGGCACCCTTTGGCTTACAGCCATAGGAGCCACCGGAGGTTTTTTCCTTTCGGATTGGGTTTTAAGAGGGGGAAATAGAAATGAAAAGTCGTCGCAGGCCTCAAACTTTAGCTTTCAGCTAAATCCTATGGGAGTTATGGGAGCGGTAAATGCTAACTATTTGCCCAAAACCAACGATCCTCGCATTGGTAATACCATAGCCAATTTCAGGCTAAGCTTTTAAGCGGCATTTACTTTGATGGTTCTACTACCAATTTCGTGGAAACTATGTAAATTAGAGCAAACTAAATCTTTGGTTTGGGTTTGAAGACAGAAGTCAGAAGACAGAATTAACATGCTTCAACCTTCTAACTTCGGTCTTCGGTCTTCCAACCCTAAAATCATTCCACTAAAATTGCAGTAGTACCACTTTTATTATTTTCTCCTAAGCAAACCCAAAACCAAGAGCGATGAGAATTACTTGTAAATACATATTCCTTAGTAACGTATTGCTATTTACTCTTAGCTTTTCAGGGTTTGCGCAATGGTCGTTGCGTGCCGATGTGGTAGTGCCCATACGGAGCACTTTATATGCTGATAGATATGGTATAGGAACAAATGTTAGTGCTGAGTTTTCGGTAAACCCCAAGGGTGTGTTTAAACTTGGGTTTATCCACAACACGCAGGTTATAAGCGATAATTTGCCAGACTATACCGCTGAACAAAGCGAAACATCCTACGATATAATTCGAAAAACAGGCCTGCGGGCAGGTTATAAACTTTATTATAAGTCCCAACCCGTGAATGTTTTACCTAAAGGATTATTTATTGCCGCATTTGCCGATGCAATGTATGGGCACCGAGTGCTTACCAAGCGAGTATATACCCAGGAGAATGGATACTCCGAGAACGTTCCCATTGATAAGAATGGGATATTTCTTGGTGGGGGAATTTCAGCCGGATACACCTTTATATTTGGACACTTTATCCTTGAACCAAATTTTGGTATAGGATTATGTTTCAATCCAAAAAGTTTTTACAACGAGAATAGCACAAGTTTCTTTTCCGAGTTGGCACCACTGCCCTTGCACATTTCGGTCTGGCATATCGAGTTGAATTTGGGTTGGGCATTTTAGTTTATGGTATATTGCGTAGCATCATTTTCCTAAACATTGTTAGATTTTGGTGGTAGGGAACCAGTTGAGTTTTGATAGTCAGAAAGTCGAAAGACGCCTGCCTCGGGAGACTGCCGTACTTTGGCAGGATAACGAGGGAAGACGGAAGACAGAAGACAGAAGAAAGAAGACGGAAGAGGGAAGACGGAAAACCTGCCATCCCTACCTGTTATAAAAGCAGTTAGTTAGGCGATAATCCAATCACCCCTCGTCATCTCGTCAACCGCCCAAAAACGTCGGTTTTCGAGACATAGTCACGGCAAAAAACGCCGCTCTTACGAGGCAAGCAATCAAGCTATCAATCAACCACCCAATCAGCCTTTGCGTCCTAGCGTCTTCGCCTTTAAATGATTTCTAACACGGAGAAATATATTAAGAACCCGAACATTGCTTGCCGTTGGGAATGGTTATAAGAATAATGGATAGCAATGGATATAACTTGAGGCGACACAGAGCCCACAGAGTTTTTTTCGCATTTGCCGCAAGGCAAATACTCAAAAAAGGAACGAGTGGTCTTTCGCGCTTTTGTGCCCCTGTCTGCCGACAGGCCATAGCCGTAAAGCTAAGGATGTTTATGGATTGAAATTAAGGATCATACCACTATTTTTAATCGAAAAGCAATCTAAAAGGCAAAAAAAATCAAGGTGGAATAGCCTAGAGAATGCTAGCATCTGGCTATGAGCGAGGTGCGGTGGGAAGGCAAAACGGCGGCAGCGGTGAAGGGAATGCTCTCGTCAGGAACTGACGAGATTAGCCCCGCGTGCGAAGGCGCTTGCGTTTGATTTGGAACGCGTTGGATGAAAGCAACAAGGATTATAAGCCGTTGCAAAATAGTGAATGCTGGGGATAATGATTGCCTCGCTACGTTCCAAATCGCTTACGTCGCCGTGGGGCTTACTATTTGGCAGGGCGGGTGGCAGCATGGTTTTGCCATGATTCTGTGCTTCCTTTCTCATCTAAGGAGAAAGGAAGAATAAGTAACCAAAGAGTTATGAAGCACCTATGTTTGTTGAGAAAATGATCTTAGCCTGACGGCTATGGCCGACAGGCAGGTTTGCATTTAAATGATTTGTAGCCGTAAAACTGCTATGTAATTGCCATTGGATACTGCCCTCAGCTAGGTGTTGAATGTTGAATACCGAATTATGAATTTTGAAGGAGGGGTGATGAGTGGGCTTTCGCGACTATCCATCCCTTTGCATCCTAGCGATTTAGCGTTTAATGTCTAACATCTCCCGTCAAACTAAGGTTTTAGAGACTGACAACCGATAACCATCAACCTGCAATAGGTAGGTCAACCAAAATCCCCAAAAGTTGGTAGTGCCCATAAAATTAGTTTTGCTTATCTTTGCGATGTGAATAAAATGGCAAAAATACTGGTAAAGCTAGCCGCGCTGCTTATCCTTAGCGGGATGATGCTGCACGAGGCCGTACCGCACCATCACCACAGCATGGCTGGCGAGGTGCAGACCTGCTGCCATTCGCATGAGCACAAGGATGCCGAGAGCAACGATGTGCAGCCATGCACCATTCTCTCAAATATTAAGTTCGATAACTACAAGCCTCAAATACAGGTCTATTCGCAAGAACTTAAACGCAGCCATTCCGATTTTCATTTCGATACTTGCGAGCATTGTGCCGAGCAGTATGGCGTATTCGCATTACTCAAAACGCCAATCAACATTCCCCAATCCGTTTTTATTGAAAAGGAATATCCCCAATCCTTTTCGTTTAGGGGACCTCCTCTAGCTTAGGTAACAATCCAACTCATAATTTCCAACCATTTCGCACCACTGGCTTAAAGTCAACTGTGTGCATATTCTGTATTCAATAACTTACACCTTAATTTTTTTAACTATGAAAACTATTCAATTATCATTTCTAGTTCTAAGTATAACATTATTAACCGCCTGTGGTGGTTCAACCCAAAATTCCGATGATCATAATCACACTGATGATTGTACACATAGTCACAATTCTAGTTCAGACACACATATGCATAAACAGGAGTCGTTTACCGTTGAAGCCGATTCTACAAATCTTCACCATGCCGAAGAAGCCGAAACTACTCATGAGCACAATCATGCCGATGGAACTACACACAAGCACTAATCAGTTAACTTCTTCGAAAATGAAAAATTACATTTTTATACTAAGCATTGGCCTTGCCATTGCCCTTTTGGGCTGTGGAAGTAACTCTGTTGATGTAGAATCGGAGTACGATCATGAACACGAAGATGTGAAAGTGCTTATAACCGGTTACAGCGATAAATTCGAACTGTTTGCCGAGGCCGATCCATTTGTGGTTGGTGAAAGTTCATCTATCCTAGTACACTTAACACATCTTAAAAATTTCAAACCATTGCAGGATGGAAAAGTTACTTTTAGTATCGTTGTTGGTACTAACGGCATTCGACAAACAGCTGAAAAGCCTCAGCGACCTGGAATTTATCTTTTTAGCTTAACTCCAGAAGTTGCAGGATTAGGGAAAATTTTAGTTGATATTGAGACAGGTGGAGCCAAGTATCAACTTGAGGTAAAAGGGATTCGTGTATCTCAGGATGAGCACACTGCCATTCACCAGGCCGAAGCTCAAGTTCCACATCAAACCAATGCCATTGGCTTTACAAAGGAGCAGTCGTGGAAAATCGATTTTGCAACTGAAAATCCACTTGTTGAACCATTCGGACAAATAATCAAAACCGCTGCACAAATTCAACCTAATCAGGGTGATGAGGTAATAATTACAGCCAAAACAAATGGAATTGTAAGCATTGTTGAGGAAGGATTGCTTGAGGGAACAATTGTGAGCAAAAATCAACAATTGCTAACAATATCAGGAAGTGGATTGGCTGAGAATAGTTGGAACGTAAAATTTGCTGAGGCAAAGAATAACTACGAGAAAACGAAGGCAGATTATGAAAGGATGACAGAGCTGTTCAAGGATAAAATTATTCCTGAAAAAGAACTACTGGCTACAAAAAATGAGTACAACAACGCAAAGGCTCTTTTTGATAACATGAGTACGCATTTCAGCTCCGATGGTCAGCGTGTAGTGTCACCTTTTAATGGGTTTGTAAAGCAAATTTTTGCACGAAATGGGCAATACGTTGAGGCCGGTCAGCCAATACTTATCATCTCACAAAACCGTAGTTTACTTATAAATGCTGATGTACAACAAAAGTATGCTCCCCTATTGAGAACAATTGTCTCGGCAAGTATTAAAACGCTGCACAACGGAAAAACATACTCTATTAAACAGTTTAACGGCAAGATTTTATCATATGGCAGATCAGTTAACCCAGATAATTTTTTAATTCCCGTTTACATTCAAATTGACAATAGGGCTGATTTTGTCCCTGGTAGTTTTGTTGAGATCTACCTAAAGACACTTTCAAATTCCAATGCTATCACAGTTCCTAATACAGCATTGCTCGAGGAGCAGGGCTATTTCTTCGTTTTTGTGCAAATCACGCCCGAACTTTTCGAGAAGAAAGAGGTGAAAATTGGGGCAACCGATGGGCTCAAAACCGAGATTCTTAATGGGTTAGCGTCAAGCGATCGGATAGTTTCAAAGGGTGCAATGCTTATTAAACTAGCCCAAGCTGCGGGTGCGCTCGATCCACATTCTGGTCATGTTCATTAAAACGAGATGTAATGTTAGATAATATCATAAAATTCTCCCTGAACAATAAGTACTTCGTGCTTCTGTGTTCAGTAATACTAATTGTTGTGGGAACAAGAACCGCAATAAACATGGATGTGGACGTGTTCCCCGACCTTACCGCACCAACGGTTGTGGTTATGACCGATGCCCACGGAATGGCATCGGAGGAGGTTGAGCGATTGGTAACATTCCCAATAGAGACTGCCGTAAACGGTGCAACTGATGTTCGCAGGGTTCGTTCTGCTTCGTCGCAAGGTTTTTCGTTTGTGTGGGTTGAATTCGACTGGGGAACCGATATTTTTCGAGCTCGCCAAATTGTTAGCGAAAAGCTAATCAACGTAACCTCACAAATGCCTTTTGGTGTCGATCAGCCAACCCTTGCACCGCAGTCGAGCGTTATGGGTGAGATATTCTTCATAGGTGTACAGGCCGATAGTACCAGCATGATGGATCTGCGAACCTTTGCCGAGTGGAATGTCAAACCACAACTCCTAGCCACTGGTGGCGTATCGCAGGTAACCATCATTGGTGGCGACTACAAACAGTATCAGGTTTTGGCCAATCCGATGCTAATGAAATACTACAATGTTACTATGGATGAGCTGGCCGAGGTTTGCATTGGGATAAGTCAAAACTCAACGGGTAGCCCCGTTAGAGAGTATGGCAACGAGTACGCAGTTAGAGGAATTGCTCGTACATACGATTTGGAGGAGTTGGCCTCTTCCTATATCAAAACTAATAATGGGAAACCCATTCGGGTTAGAGATGTAGCAGAAGTGGTAATTGGTGCTGCCGTAAAAATGGGCTACGCATCGGGAAATGCTGAGCCTGCAATTATTATCTCCGTTTCAAAACAGCCAAATACCAATACGCTTGAGCTAACTCAGCGAATTGAAGCAAATCTTGCGGAAATTCAAAAGACACTCCCTCCAGATGTTGTTTTGGATACAAAAATATTCCGACAAGCCGACTTTATTGAAACCTCGGTACGAAATGTCCAGAGAGCTCTCATTGAAGGGGCTATCTTTGTGGTTATTATCCTATTCCTTTTCCTTGGAAGTTTTCGTACTACCATAATCTCATTGCTGGCTATCCCACTTTCTCTTCTTGGTGCTATCATTGTGATGAAGCTACTTGGCCTCAACATCAATACTATGAGTTTAGGAGGAATGGCCATTGCAATAGGTTCCCTGGTTGACGACTCAATTATTGATGTGGAAAATATTTACAAACGGCTACGGCAAAACAGGTTGTTGAGTAAGGAGGAACGCAAATCGGCATTTAGCGTAGTGTTCGAAGCATCAAAGGAAATTAGAGCATCCATTTTAAATGCTACGCTCATCATTATGGTTGCATTTCTTCCACTATTTTTCCTTTCGGGAATGGAGGGACGAATGTTACAGCCACTTGGTATTGCATTTATTGTCTCCCTTTTTGTGTCACTTATTGTTGCAATGACCCTTACCCCGCTTCTTGCCAAAATGATGCTAACTAACGATAAATTCCTAACTCGTAATGAGAAGGAGAAATGGTTGGTGAGAAAACTCACAGGAATGTACGAGAAATCGTTGATTTGGTCGTTGAGACATAAGAAAGTAGTACTTTCTTTTACCCTATTGCTTTTCCTTTCATCACTTTTTCTATTCACACAAATGGGTCGCAGCTTCCTGCCCGAGTTCAACGAGGGGTCGTTAACCCTTTCGGTGGTCACCCAGCCTGGGACATCACTCGAAGAAAGCAATAGGATTGGTAACCTGGTAGAAACAGAGTTGCTTCAAATACCCGAGATCAAAACTACTGCCCGAAGAACGGGTATGGGTGAACTCGATGAACACTCGCAAACCACCAATAGTGCCGAGATAGATGTGAACTTTATGCTGGATGAAAGAGATCAGCAAGAATTCCTCCACGACGTTCGAACTACGCTTGCAGGAATCCCCGGAATTGCTGTAACTGTGGGGCAACCCCTAGGACATAGAATTGACCACATGCTCTCGGGAACACGAGCCAATATCGCCATTAAACTTTTTGGAACCGACCTAAACCGAATGTTCACAGTTGGTAACGAGATAAAAAGTGCCATTGCTGATATTGAAGGTTTGGTTGATGTTAATGTGGAGCAGCAGGTGGAAATACCTCAAATTCAAATCAAAGCAAACAGAGATATGCTTGCCGCTTATGGAATAACTGTAAACGAGTTTAACCATTTTATTGATATTGCTTTTGGTGGTGAAAAGCTTGCTGATATTTACGAAGGGCAACGAAGGTTCGACCTAGTTTTGAAACTGAAGGATGATTACACCCAAAGCATCGATGGAATACGTGCTGCTTTAATTGATACCCACGATGGCAAAAAAGTTCCTTTAGAACAGGTTGCCGAGGTGCTTTCAGTATCGGGACCAAGCTCAATAAGCAGGGAGAATGTACAGCGCAAGATTGTAATATCAGCCAATGTATCGAGTGGCGATTTGAGGGGAGTGGTTGATGAAATCCAGAAGCAAGTCTCACAAAACATTACTCTACCCGAAGGGTTTTGGGTTGAGTACGGTGGGCAGTTCGAGAGCGAGGCCAAGGCATCACAAACGCTAATTATCACATCAATCCTAGCCATCTTCATAATTTTTATGCTACTCTTCCAAGAGTTTAAGGATTTTAAATTGGCCGGGATTATACTTTTAAACCTTCCTTTGGCCTTAATTGGGGGAGTGTTCTCAATTTACTTCTCGTCAGGGATACTTAGCATTCCAGCAATCATTGGATTTATAACCCTATTTGGAATTGCCACACGAAATGGAATTCTGTTAATTTCCAGGTATCAGCATTTGCATGAACTAGGAACATCGTTAAAAGATACAATTATCTTAGGATCAGCCGATAGGTTAAACCCAATTCTTATGACAGCATTAACGGCTGCGCTTGCACTAATTCCGCTGGCAGTGCAGGGGGACCTTTCGGGGAACGAGATACAGTCGCCTATGGCGAAGGTGATTCTTGGAGGGCTATTAACATCTACCTTGCTAAACATCTATATTGTTCCGGCAATTTACTTTATCGCCTCAAAGCATATGGGGTTAAACAAAAAGAAGGAGAACTACAATGAAAACAGCTAAGTATATCATTCTACTGCTTATTTTTTTCGGCGAATTTGAGGTGCAAAGTCAAGAAAATATTAACACAGCTCTTACTTTTATTGAAGAGAACAACCCAACCATTGCAGCACTTAAAGCTCAAATGGACTATCAAAAGGCCGAAGCTAGAACCGATCTTTTGCCCCCAAACCCAACGGTTGAGGGTGGGCGATTTCCCGCTGTTGAGGGTGCTGGTGTAAAGTACGCCTGGGGCGTTAGCCAGAGTTTTGAGTTCCCCACGGTGTATGCCAAGCGCAATCAGTTGGCCAAAACCAACGACAAGCTTGCCGATGTGAGTTTCAATGCAGCAAGGCAGGAGGTTTTGCTGCAAGCCAAGCACGTTATTCTGGAGTATATACATGCAAAGCGAATGCTTGCGGAGTTGAATCAACGCGAAAAGTTAGCCAGCAATATGCTTGGCATTATCAAAAAAAAGGTTGATGCTGGTCAAGCAACTGCAATGGATTTGAATAATGCACGTTTACGACTGGTTGAGGCCACGCAGAACGCCAACAGCATGAGGTCGCAAAAGAATATTTTGCAGCGTAAAATTGTGCTGCTTAATGGCGGGCAAGAGCTGGCTGTAACCGACTCGCTGCTTTTGCTTTTGCCGTTGGACGAAAGAGAGACCGTTTTCAGTCAGTTTGCCCAGTCCGATCCCCGCTTTGCAGCAACCCAGCAAATGGTATCGCTGGCAGAGCGCAATAAGTCGCTCGTGGCGCATCAAGGATTACCCGAGCTTAATATTGGATACCAGTCGGAGCAAACCGATGCAGAGCATTTTACTGGGTTTAAGGCTGGCCTATCCATACCATTATGGGGCAACTCTGGAAACCGTAGGGCTGCAGCAATAAAACTGAATACATCGCAAGCCCAGGCGCATAGCCAGCGGGTAATGCTTGAGTTGGAGTTTGAGGAGCTGTACCAGCAAACGCTAAGCATCAAATCGCAGCTCGATGAGCTACAAAAAGCCCTAACGAGCAACAATAACCTGGAGCTAACCCAGCGCGCCCTTGAGGCTGGTGAGGTTTCGGTAATCGATTTTTTTAATGAGATTACTTTTCTATACGGAATAACCGATAGGGTAATGGAATTGGAGTTGGAGTATGCCAAAAGTTATACCGAGCTGCATAGGTTTGAGCTGTAGGTTTTAAATCTTTCTGTAGGATTTAATTCACAAACGATTTGTGCGTTGACCGATATTTTACTATATTTGGTCAACACACAAACCGATTTGGTATGAATTCATTGTATGATTTTTCCGCAAGGGCGGTTGAAATGGTTAAGGTAGCCAATATTCGACCTCAAATTGAGTGGCTAAAACAGAACGAAAGGCTAATTGGTATTAAGGGGAGTAGAGGAGTTGGTAAAACTACCCTGCTGTTGCAGTATGCAAAAACGTTGCTGCAAAACGATTATTTTGTTTACATCAGTCTCGATAATCTATACTTCACCGAGAATAGTTTACTCAATTTTGCCGATGAGTTTTACAAAAACGGAGGTAAAGTTTTACTTATCGATGAGGTTCATCATTACCCAAATTGGTCGTTGGAATTGAAAAATATTTACGACCTTTTTCCCGATTTAAAAGTGGTATATACCGGCTCATCTCTTCTTCATCTTGCAAAGGGACGAAGTGATTTATCGAGACGAAGTGTGGTTTACAATTTGCCAGGGTTGTCGCTAAGAGAGTTTATTAACTTTTCTACAAAGTTAAATTTAGCTCCAATTTCATTGGATGAGATGTTGGCTAACCATGAATCGGTTGCCAAGCAAATTTGGAAAGAAACAAAACCCATAAAATGGTTTAATCAGTACATCAACCACGGATACTACCCGTTTTTTTTAGAGGGGATTGATAATTATCATCACAAGTTGAATGGGGTAATTCTCCAGGTACTTGAGAGTGACTTACCCTATATTTCTGGAGTTAGTTATAGTAACATTAATAAGTTAAAGCAGCTATTATATGTTATTTCCGAGAGCGTTCCGTTTAAACCAAATATTGAGAAACTCAGCGAAAGGATTGGAATATCAAAAAATACCCTAAAGGATTATCTCCATTATCTCAACGATGCCCTTCTTATTAACATGTTGTACTCCGATAGTAAGGGTATAAGTCGATTAACTAAACCCGATAAAATTTATTTGCACAACACCAACCTTATGTTTGCATTAGCTAATAAATCATCAAATACAGGTAACGAGCGCGAGACGTTTTTCTACAATGCACTAAGCCCAATGCACGCAGTTAGATACACACCAAAAGGCGATTTTTTAATTGATGGTCGCTACACCTTTGAAATTGGAGGTAAAAACAAAAGTCAGAAACAAATTCAGGGGGTAGAGAATGCTTACCTAGCCGTTGATGGCATTGAGACTGGGTATGGCAATCAAATACCCTTGTGGCTTTTTGGGTTCTTATATTAAAAAGCATTACAATTCTAAAACAATCTCTTTGGTTGGATGTTTGAATGTAAAAAGCTAGAGTAATGCAACGAAAAAAGTTTATTCAGCTAGCCCTAATCCTAACCATAATTACCCTTACCTACAATTTGGCTGAGGGGCTAGTATCGATAATCTTCGGCATAAGCGACGAAACACTGGTGCTGCTAGGTTTTGGGGTTGATAGCTTTGTTGAGATGATCTCAGCCTTTGGCATACTACACATGGTATTAAGGATGCGTAAATCGCAGGCCGAAACGCCAGATAGCTTTGAAAAGAATGCGCTAAGGATTACAGGGACAGCCTTTTTTCTTTTAACAGCTGGGCTTGTTGCTGGGGTGATAATAAATATTGTTACCCAGGCCAAGCCCGAAACAACGATGGTAGGAGTAATTGTTTCATCGGCATCAATACTAACCATGTGGTTCTTAATGCGAGCAAAGCAGAATGTAGGTCGTAAGCTTAATTCAGCAGCTATTATTGCCGATGCCAACTGTACAAAAACATGTTTCTACCTTTCATTCATCCTTTTGGCATCGAGCCTTTTATACGAGTTTACAGGAATTGCCTGGGTAGATAGCGTTGGCTCACTGGGAATTGCTTGGTTTGCATTTACCGAAGGACGCGAGGCATTCGATAAAGCACGCACTGGCAACCTGAGCTGTGGATGCAATGGAGAATGTCATTAACTTTTTAACTTTGTAGAAATCATATTTAGCACTTGTCATTAATCACTAATTATTTCAACATGGAACCAAAAGACAAAGTAATCGAAATCATTAAAAACGCTGGAAAACCAATGAAAGCTGGCGAGGTGGCCGAAGCCGCCGGAATTGATAAAAAGGATGTTGACAAAAGCATCAAGAGCCTTGTGGCCGATGGCGTTTTGCACTCGCCCAAAAGATGTTTTTATGATGTGAAGAAGTAGATTCGTTTTTTTTAACACAGACCTGCCCGCTGGCCATAGCCGTCAGGATAAGGATACAAAACAAACGAAACAACTAATTTTTTAATAAACAGCTCTAACTGCTCATCAATTGTTGTGTCCCTGTCGGGACACTGATTTGTGGGGCATCATTTTCTTCTACCAATATTATGTGCCTAACGGCACAGTCCCGTTAGGGACTAAATATTGGTAGAACAAGAACAAGTAATTGATAATTCCATTATTGTCCCGTTAGGGACAAAACATCTTTTAGTCGTAGAGTAATGATTATATTTATTGGGTTGTGCCGATGTTAGAGTTTACTTGGCTGGAAAATTCTAATAAAATGTGAATTAGGGAATTAGCGGTTTTGTATACATTGAAAATGATCTTAACTTGACGGCTATGGCCCGCTGGCAGGCGGGGACACAGGGACACTGAGAAAAAAATTAACTCTAGGTCCCTCCTTTTCTATCACATATTTTGTAATAAGTATTGATTTACTTGACTTAGGAATACTTTTTAGCCCGATGTTAGCATAGTTGTTTTTAGCATTTTTGCATCATAAGCAGTGTTGAGAAGCACTTTTGTTCAAAAACAATTTGACAAAATATTGCAAACAGAATCATTGTTATATGTGTTTTTATATGAGGACTATAGCGTGATGTAGTTGAGACTTTTCTTATTTGAGTATTGCTTCTATACCAGTAAGTCGCCAGTTTATTTGAAACAATAGTAGTCTCTCGTCGTAGAAATTGCTGTATCTATTATTAAATAAACTATGCGTTTTTTCATTTCGGGCTCAAAAGCCGTTCTCTTTTCATTTTTCTTGTTTCTAACTTTTTTTAGTTCTGCTCAGCTAACTGATGATGAGAAAAATTACTTCTTTGATGACAATACCATAAGTTCCTCTAAAAATATTATTAAAACCGATCTGGTAGGCTTTGTTCAGAAGGAGATAGTTGTTCTCTGGGAGCACTCCTATGCTCCTAAAATAAGCTTTGAGGCGGGAGTTGGAATTTTGGCTGATGGATACAGTCACAGCCTTTGGAACAAACTTTTGGCCGACAATAAATTTGTAATGGATGGATCAGGCGTATCCATATCTTTACAAAATCGGTTTTTTTATCGCAAGGGTTTTAGCTCTCCATATGTGCACTTCGGCATAAAGCACCGTAGGTTTTCACAGCTAACCTCTACCGATTACCTTACCGGACTTGGAATGCAGTACCTTGTAGGCAATCGCATTAAAGTAGATTTTGCATTTAGCTTGTGCTGGCGTAGACAGAATCCAAAGGATGACCAAACAACCGCTTTTGAGGATTTTGACAACAATACAATTGATGTTCCCCTTTCTCTAAAAATAGGCTACCTACTCTAAAAAAATATACTATGCGCAAAGTTTTTATCACCCTACAGTTTCTCGCCCTTAGTTTTACCATAACAGCCCAAAGTTTTAGCTTGAATCCCCGCTTAACATGGTCCAACGAGGGCATTATGGGCAAAGAGATTGCCTTTTTTGTAACAGAACCAATTGGATACGACAAATCCGGAGTGTTTGCTATAACCCATCCTTTTCCTAGTTCAGGAGGAATTGTTATTGGTCCTGGTCAAGATTATGGCATAATTCGTATTGCTCCCGATTTGAACTTCTCAAACATGAAGGAGATCAACCTGAAAGAAGGCGAATCGGAAAAAACCTATGAATTTGCTCTTTGGCTCAACAACGAATTTTATGTTTTCACTTCTTTTCAAAATCAGAAGTTAAGAAAAACGTTTCTCTTTGCCCAAACAATCAACAAGCAAACCCTTGAGGTGAATAACGACATTAGGAGCATTGCTGAGATTGATTACAGCCAGTTTAATAAGTATAAATATTCTGAGTTTAACTACTCCCTATCGTCCGACTCAACCAAACTGCTGGTTCGCTACTCCTTGCTTGATAAGGATAATATGATTCTAGATATGGGAATGAGTCTTTTTTCTAACAAGTTGGAGAATTTTTGGACAGTAGGAAATATTGCACCTGAGAGTAGCGAAATTTTTACTTTCGAGCAGTATGCTGTTAGTAATAAGGGCGATGTGTTTGTCCTTGGTCGTTCATTCGATTCCGATAGAAAGTACGAGAACCACCTCAAGTACAAAAAGGTATGGAAGCCACCGTTTGGTAGTTACCACAGGCTAGAGGAGTACCCAAACTACTCTTACAAGATGATGGCAATAACTAGCAATGGTACAAATAAGAAGGACTATTCACTATCCATTCCAAACAAATTTGTAAGAAAGCTTACAATGAAACCCAACGATAAAGGAGATGTAATTTGTGCTGGTTTTTTTGCACAGGAGGATACATACAGCGTAACGGGTAGTTGCACTTTTCAAATCAATTTAAGCACTGAGAAATTAAGTGTTACACAAGATGAGTTTGCTTTAGATTTCCTTGTTCAGGATCGCGAAGCCAAGGCAGCATCTAAACTATCTAAGAATTATAAAAAGGGGAAGGAATTTGATACTGAATTCCATTTTACTAAGGAGCTTGTTTTAAGAGAGGATGGAGGATTTTACCTAATTGCCGAACAGGTTGAGCAGAGGCGTGAACAGCAGAATAATGGGAAAACCATTGTTATTTATAACGCCTACAACTACAACGATATTGTAGTGATTAGCATTGATAAGAACGGCAATACCGAGTGGAAGAAAAAGATTGATAAAAATACATATGTGGCAAGCGAGGGAGTTATCTTTTCGTCGTTTATGGTGCATCCATCTAACAACAACCTTTACCTTGTTTACGAGGAGATAGGCAAAAAATCGTTCAATATGTTCGGAATGCTTAAGCAATCGAAGGCCACAATGGTTAAGGTAAGTAGAGATGGTTCGGTGCTTTCTCAAAAGATCTCTGCTGCTGAAGATAGCGGCGTAGCCTTACTGCCAAATTATGCAGGTTATTCGAGCCCAAATTCATTGCTATTTACTGGTAAGAACGGAGTGCGTAAATTCAAATTTTTAAAAGTAGAATTGTAAAAAGTTAATTTTAATTACAATACAGAGGCAAAGATTTAATTATGCCTCTGTGTTTCTGTTTCCCCGCCTGCCAGCGGGCAGGTCTGTGTTCGATTTCATTTTTACCTTTATATCTCTCCTCAAAAAAATCTCCTACCAATTATCATTGTTCGTTACTCCTACAATTCATACCTTTAGCAAAACTTTCCTAATTCAACTAGCTATGAGAAAAATACATCTATGGTTGATGCTGGTTTTGCTAATCGCAGTAGCGTGCAACACTAGCCAAAAATCAACAGAAAACATTATTGGGCCCGCAGATATTACGATCGAAAACGGATTGCTAACCCCCGAAGTGCTGTGGTCGTTTGGCCGTCTGGGTGAGGTGGCCGTATCGCCCAATAGTGATAAGGTTGCCTATACCGTTTCGTTCTACTCCATTGAGCAGAACCGCAGCAACAGCGAGGTGTTCATGATGAATGCCGATGGCACAAACAAAACCCAAATTACCAAAACCGCTGCCCACGAGTATAACTTGGCTTGGGTTGATAATCAAACCCTTGCCTTTATTTCCACCGAGGGCGCATCTGCTCAGGTTTGGACAATGGACGCTCAGGGTAATAATCGCCGAAAAGTGTCGGATTTCGAGAGCGATATCAATGGGTTTTCCATCTCACCCACGGGCGATAAAATACTGTTTATTAGCGATGCTAAGGTCGATAAAGCCACTGTCGATATTTATCCCGACCTACCCAAGGCCAGCGGAATGTTGTACGAGGATTTGATGTATCGCCACTGGGATACTTGGGAGGATGGCTACTACAGCCACATATTTGTAGCCGATTTTACAGGCAAGAAGGTAACGAATCCAGTTGATATAATGCCCAATGAACCCTACGACTCCCCATTGAAGCCTTTTGGTGGTATGGAGGAGATTTCCTGGTCGCCCTGCGGAAAAGCTATTGCATACACCTGCAAAAAGCTAACCGGCAAGGAGTACTCCTTTAGCACAAATTCCGATATCTACCTATATAATGTTGAGAAGGCCGAAACCAAAAACCTAACCGATGGAATGGTTGGTTACGACAAGCAACCAGTTTTCTCGCCCAAAGGCGATAAAATGATTTGGTTATCGATGGAGCGCGCAGGTTTTGAAGCCGATAAAGACAGGGTGTTTATGATGGATATGGAATCGGGCGAAAAGAATTATCTAACTCCCAATTTCGACTATTCCCCATCGAATATTCAGTGGACTCCTGACGCAAAATCGATATACTTTGTGGCAGGTGTTGAGGCTACGCACCAAATTTATAAGATGGATATAGCTACGCGCGAGATTAAAGCCATAACCGAGGGTCTACATGATTACCATTCAGTTGCTATTGCTGGCGATATGCTAATAGGCGATAAGGTTTCAATGGTATCGCCTGCCGAAATTTTTTGCATCAACCCAACCAGTGGCGAGCAGAAACAGCTATCGGAAATAAACAACCGTATCATGAGCCAGCTCACCATGCCAACAGTAGAGCGTAGGTGGATAAAATCGACTGATGGTAAGATGGTGCACACCTGGGTGATTCTTCCACCTAATTTCGATAAATCTACAAAGTATCCCGCACTGCTCTACTGCGAGGGTGGACCGCAAAGTCCAGTTAGCCAGTTCTGGAGCTACCGCTGGAACTTTTCCATCATGGCATCCAATGGCTATGTAGTGGTTGCTCCTGCTCGCCGTGGCTCGCTCACCTTTGGCCAAGCTTGGACCGATGAGATTAGCAAGGACCATGGCGGACAGGAAATGCGCGATCTACTTGCAGCAATCGATGAGGTGAAGCAGGAACCTTGGGTCGACGAGGAAAGGCTAGGGGCAATTGGTGCAAGCTATGGTGGCTACACAGTGTTCTGGATGGCCGGTAACCATAACAAGCGATTCAAAGCTTTTATATCGCACTGCGGCGTGTTCAACTCCGAGATGGAGTATATGACCACCGAAGAGATGTTTTTTGATGAGTGGGAGATGGGTGGTGCCCCTTGGGAAACCGACAACAAGGTGGCAATGAATAGCTATAAGCATAGCGCGCACAATTATGTTAAGAATTGGGATACACCAATTCTGGTTATCCATGGCGGTAAAGATTTTCGCATTCCATACACTCAAGGGATGGCAGCGTTTAACACAGCGCAAATGCTCGATATCCCAAGCAAATTCCTCTTTTTCCCCGACGAGAATCACTGGGTGCTAAAACCACAGAACGGAATACTTTGGCAACGCGAGTTTAAGGCGTGGTTGGATAAGTGGTTGAAGGAGTAAAAATATTTAGTCCGAGTGCGACTTAAAGTCGCGCCCGGACTATTCTCACTAACTTTCTATCAACCCCCTAATTACCACCGAGGCCATTAAACATCCAAATAGCGGGGGCATATATGAGATGGTTCCAATGGTGGTTTTCTTATTGGGCTCATCCTCGCAAGGAATCATGGCGTGGTCAGGTACCTCTTCGGTAGAGAATACCACCTGAAAACCTTCCCTAACTCCCAATCGGCCCAATCGTTTGCGGAGCACTCGGGCAAGAGGGCAAATGCGTGATTTTGAGAAATCGGCAATCTGAACCTTAGCAGGGTCTAGCTTTCCGCCACTACCCATTGAGCTAACCAGCTTGTGTCCTTTCTGTATCGTGTGATATATCAAAAATATTTTTGGCGATAGCGTATCGATGGCATCTACCACAAAATCGAATTTTGTTTCCAGAATCTCAATCATCCTATCGTCGCGAATATACTCTTGAATAATGTGTAGTTTTAGGTCTGGATTAATATCCAACAACCTATCGCCAATGGTTTTAGCTTTAGGCTTTCCTGTGGTGCTTACCAATGCAGGCAGCTGTCGGTTTCTATTGGTTATGCTAATGGTATCGCCATCAACAATGGTCATTTCGCCAACACCTGCTCGGCATATCTGCTCGGCTGCGTAAGCGCCAACTCCGCCCAGACCCACAACCAGTATGTGCTTGTCTTTTAGGGATTCAAGTGCCTCGGCACCTATAAGTAATTGGGTTCGTTCTAACCAGTTCATATCTTTTAAACGAATTTTAACCGCTCAAAAGTATCAAAAAATGCTTGGTTATGCTATCAGAAAAATATTGAACGCCCACACAAAATATGTTGCACAACAAGTGGTTATATGCTCAAAAACCGTTTTCAACCTTACCCTAATTAGAGCGTACCTAGTACTTTTGTACCTACAAATTATTAAACCCCCAGGAGCTATGAAGATTACTCATATTGAACACATTGGAATTGCCGTAAAAAGTTTAGATGAAGCTATCCCTTTTTACGAAAACGTATTCGGTCTTAAGTGCTACAATGTCGAAGAGGTTAAGGAACAGAAGGTGAAAACCGCATTTTTTATGGTTGGTCAAACCAAAATTGAGCTGCTAGAGTCAACCGATCCAGAGGGACCAATTGGGAAGTTTATTGAGAAAAAAGGCGAGGGCGTTCACCATATTGCCTACGCAGTTGATAAAATTGAGGATCAGCTAAAAGGAGCCGAGGAAAATGGAGTTAAGCTGATTGATCAAACCCCACGTAAAGGAGCAGAGGGGCTTGATATCGCTTTTCTTCATCCAAAGTCAACCTTTGGGGTACTTACTGAGCTATGCGAGAATAAAAATAAGTAAACAGTATTGATAATACTTCCAAAATACCAGATCAAATGACTAAGACCCAGGAGCAAAAGATTCAAGAGCTAATTGAGCTACGCGAGAGAGCGAAGCTAGGAGGCGGCGAGAAACGTATAGCAGCCCAGCATAAAAAGGGTAAGTTTACTGCTCGCGAGCGCATCGATATGCTGCTCGACGAGGGTAGCTTCGAGGAGTTCGATATGTTCGTGTCGCACCGTTGTATCGACTTTGGATTGGAGAAGGAGACTTATCTATCGGACGGTGTAGTAACCGGTTATGGAACGATAGATGGGCGTTTAGTGTATATCTTCTCTCAAGATTTTACAGTGTTTGGTGGATCTCTCTCGGAGATGTTTGCAGCCAAAATCTGCAAAATTATGGATATGGCCATGAAGGTTGGCGCTCCCGTAATTGGCATTAACGATAGTGGTGGAGCACGTATCCAAGAGGGAGTGAAAAGTTTGGGTGGATATGCCGAGATCTTCCAACGTAACATCATGGCTTCTGGCGTTATACCTCAGATATCTGCAATCTTTGGCCCTTGTGCTGGAGGTGCAGTTTACTCCCCAGCCCTAACCGATTTTATTATAATGAGCCGTAGTACCAGCTATATGTTTGTAACTGGGCCTAAGGTTGTGAAAACTGTTACTGGTGAAACGGTAACTGCCGATCAGCTGGGTGGTGCCGATGTGCATGCATCTAAGTCGGGTGTCGCTCATTTTGTTTCCGATACCGAGGAGGAAGGTATTATGCTGATTCGGAAACTGCTGAGTTACCTACCACAAAATAACCTTGAGGATCCCCCTATTGCACCATGCGACGATCCTATCGATAGGCTTGAAGATAGGTTGAATGAGATTATTCCCGAGGTGGCCAATAAGCCCTACGATGTGCTTGATGTAATTGAGGCTATTGCCGACTACGGAGAGTACCTTGAGGTTCATCGTCACTTTGCACCCAACATTGTTACTGGTTTTGCTCGTTTCAACGGAATGCCCGTGGGGATTGTAGCCAACCAACCTAAGTATATGGCAGGTGTGCTTGATATTAATGCATCTCGCAAAGCAGCACGTTTTGTACGTTTTTGCGATGCCTTCAATATTCCAGTGGTAACTCTGGTTGATGTTCCTGGTTTCCTTCCTGGAACTGGTCAGGAGTACAATGGGATCATCCTGCACGGAGCAAAACTAATGTTTGCTTACGGTGAGGCAACAGTGCCCAAGGTAACAATAATTCTCCGTAAGGCTTACGGTGGTGCTTATGATGTAATGAGTTCTAAGCATTTACGTGGTGACATTAACTACGCTTGGCCTGGTGCAGAGATAGCTGTTATGGGACCCAAAGGGGCCATTGAGGTGCTACTAAGCCGTGAGTTAGAAACCATTGAGGACGAGAAAGCCAAAACGGAATTCCTGCTTAAGAAGGAAAACGAGTACAAGGAAAAATTTGCAAACCCATATGTGGCGGCCAAGTTTGGTTATCTCGACGATGTGATTGAGCCAAGAAATACTCGTTTTCGTATTATTAGAGCTCTGCAATCGTTGCAAACCAAAAAGGATGTTAACCCACCGCGTAAGCACTCTAACTTACCACTTTAAAATACAGGCTTAGATATGAATATACAGCTAATTTTACTAACCGTTGGTCAAACAAATTCTGCTGAGGAGTTTGTGAAGGTCGATCCCTATGGAGTAGGTATGGCCGCAATGGCTATGCTTGTGGTAATATCTGTGCTTGCTCTTTCTGCCATTGTTTTTCAAAATATTGATAACCTTATCCATTTCGTCAGTAAATTATTTGCACCCAAAAAGAATTCAGGTGGGCAAGCAGATGGTGCAGAGAAGGTCGAAAAGGTTAAGTCGAGCGGAGAAGAGATTGCAGCCATTGCTATGGCATTGCATCTGTTCAAGAGTGAACTACATGATCAGGAGAGTTTAACGCTCACCATTAATAAAATTTCAAGGGCATACTCTCCCTGGAGCAGTAAAATTTATGGCATAATGAACAAAGCAGTTAAACGAAATCCTTACTCGAAATAATTCAGCAAAATGAAAAATTATAAATTTACCATACATGGCAATCAGTACGAAGTGAATGTTGTTACAGTAGAGGATAACATTGCCGAAGTTGAAGTGAATGGCACCAACTACAGGGTTGAAATGGAGAAGGCTATTCAGCAAACCAAAACGCCCAAGCTTGTTCGCAATTCGGCTGTTCCATCAACCGATAGCCATCCCTCTGTTGCCAAAACCAGCGCACCGTCTGCGCCCAAGGGGGCAGGTTATGTTAAGTCGCCACTCCCAGGTGTAATCCTCGAACTGTTTGTGAAGGAGGGTGATACTGTTAAGCAGGGGCAGAAACTACTTTGCCTCGAGGCAATGAAAATGGAGAATAACATCGATTCAGATAAGGATGGCAAAATTCTGAAAGTTAATGTTAACAAGGGTGACTCGGTAATGGAAGGCGACATCCTGGTAACCATAGGAGACTAATATAATGGAAGGAAATTTTTTAGAATTCATTAAAGAACACCTTCTCCAGTTCTACTCTAATACTGGTTTTGCCAACTTCACCATTGGCCACGGAATTATGATTCTAATTGGCTTGGTATTTATTTACTTGGCAATTACCAAGGAGTGGGAGCCAATGCTTCTAATCCCCATTGGATTTGGTATAATTGTAGGTAATATTCCAATGACCAATGGGTATATGATTGGAATCTACGAGGAGGGATCGGTTCTTAACTACCTGTACTTTGGAGTGCGTTATGGTGTTTATCCACCGTTAATATTTTTGGGGATTGGGGCGATGACAGATTTCTCAGCTCTTATATCTAACCCAAAGCTAATACTAATTGGTGCGGCAGCACAGTTTGGTATTTTTGGTGCATACTCCATTGCATTGGCAATGGGATTTACTGGTGCCGAGGCTGGTGCAATTGGTATTATTGGTGGAGCCGATGGTCCAACAGCAATTTTTATTAGCTCAAAGTTGGCTCCTCACTTAATGGGTGCAATTGCAATATCTGCATACTCATATATGGCATTGGTTCCTGTAATACAGCCGCCCATAATGAAGTTGCTAACAACCAAGAAAGAACGAGTAATAAGGATGAAGCCACCCCGCACGGTTACTAAACTCGAGAAGGTGCTTTTCCCTCTAATTGGTATCTTGCTTACCACATTTGTTGTACCAAGCGGTTTGCCATTGCTAGGTATGCTTTTCTTTGGCAACCTGCTTAAAGAGAGCGGAGTTACCCGTAGACTAGCTGAAACGGCCAGAGGTCCTTTAATCGATATTGTAACCATACTACTTGGATTAACTGTAGGTGCATCTACCCAAGCCGATGTGTTTGTTAATGCATCTTCGCTTAAGATATTTGCACTGGGTGCATTATCTTTTGTAATTGCTACCACTACAGGTATCCTCTTTGTAAAGTTTATGAACTTATTCTTGAAAGAGGGGAATAAGATCAATCCGCTTATTGGTAATTCGGGTGTATCTGCTGTACCAGATAGCGCAAGGGTTTCACATCATATTGGCATGCAGTACGATAAGTCTAACTACTTGCTTATGCACGCTATGGCACCAAACGTTGCTGGTGTTATTGGTAGTGCTGTGGCTGCTGGTATACTGCTTAGTTTCCTTTACTAAACAGATATTTTTCTTTTTAGATGAGAACCGACAGAACTCCTGTCGGTTTTTTCTATTTTTACACCCTACGACAAGAGTGGTAAAATATTAAATTAGCCCAAGATGACTCGCAAAGAACGATATGAAAAAGTAATTGAGTATTTTCAAGAGAATATGCCGGTTGCTGAAACCGAGTTGCATTACAATAATCCCTACGAGCTTATAGTGGCAACAATACTTTCGGCGCAATGCACCGATAAAAGGGTTAATATGATTACCCCCTCATTCTTTGAGCGCTATCCTTCGCCTCAAGTGCTAGCAGAAGCTCAACAAGAGGCTGTTTTTGAGGTGATCAAGTCTTGCTCATATCCAAACAACAAAGCCAAAAACCTAGTTGGTATGGCTAAAGGGGTGATGGAACGATTTGGTGGCGAAATTCCTTCGGATTTAAAGGAATTGCAAACCCTGCCGGGCGTGGGTCGGAAAACGGCTAATGTGGTAGCATCCGTTGCCTTTAATACGGCGGCTATTGCAGTTGATACCCATGTGTATAGGGTTGCCCGGCGTATTGGATTATCACATAATGCAAAAACGCCTCTGGAAACTGAGAAGCAGTTAATGAAAAATATCCCACAGGAGCTTTGGGCTGTAGCCCATCACTGGCTTATTCTGCACGGAAGGTACACCTGCTTGGCTCGCTCGCCTAAATGTAGTACTTGTGGCATTAGTGAATGGTGCAAGGAGTTCTCGAAAACAAAATAAAAAAAGCGGCCAAAGGCCGCCTTTTTTTCGATTTAAACTAAAACCTCTCGTAACCATCATCATCTTTCGGATTTATATTTCCGCCCAGATTTAGCTTTACACCTCCCTTGCTTTTGGTTTGCTGTGGTGTTTGCTGCGGGGGTACGGTTTTTAATTTTGGCTTTGTAGTTTCTTCTTTAGCCTTTACCCCAACGTTTTTTTTGGGTTGTGGCTTAACCTGTGGTTTGGGCTGAGGCCTTGCTTGTGGATTGGGCTTTACTGGTGCTACCATTTTTTTAGCAGCAAAAGCACTTGTCCCCTTCTCTGTTTTGAAAAAGCTAATTAATTGTTTAAGCTTTTCGGCTTCGCTATTCATTTTTTCGGAACTGGTTACCAGCACATCGGCATTGGCTGCGTTTTGCTGAGTAACATTGTTGAGTTGCTGTATGGCATGGTTGATCTGTTCTGCCCCATTATTCTGCTCAATGCTTCCGGCAGTAATCTCCTGAATAAGAACGGATGTGCGTTTAATTTCGGGGATAATCTCACGTATCAACTCAACCGATGATTCAGTGTTGGTCACGCTCTCTTTTGAAAGTTTAAGAATCTCATCGGCTGCAACTTTGCTTCGCTCGGCCAGCTTGCGCACCTCTGCAGCGACAACGGCAAAACCCTTGCCGTGCTCGCCTGCGCGTGCAGCTTCTACAGCTGCGTTAAGGGCTAGCAAGTTGGTTTGGAAAGCAATGTCGTTTACAATATTTATTTTGTCTGATATCTTCTTGATGGAGTCCATACTTTTCTCCGACTCGGCTCCAATTTTCTCAATATCAATTGCCAGCTTATCGGATATCTTGTTGGTATTGTTTGAATTCTCGGTGTTTTGTTGAATATTGGCCACCATTTCTTCCATCGACGACGAAACCTCTTCGGCGCTACTAGCCTGTGTAGATGCTCCGCCCAAGATTCCTTGTGCAATGCCATTGAGTTCCATGCTGGCAGTTGCTATTTCGCCAGATCCTTGTACAATTGAATTCACAATGTCGCGGAGCCTTCCAATCATTGCTTTGAGATCAAAAAGAAGCTTGGCAATCTCGTCGTTTCCAGCAATCTCAAAGTCAACCATCAGGTTGCCATCAGCCAGTTTTGATATTGCTTCTGATGCAGTGTTGACAGAGCGTTTTATGGTTGATGTGATGTAAAACGATATAACTAAGCCAAAAACAACAACGAGTATGCCCCCAATAATGATGAATATCCTAAAGAATGATGTAGAGGATTCAATTTGCTGGTAGGCTAGTGCTGTTTCGTTTTGCTGGTTGGTGATTAGTTCTTCCAGCTGCTCGAGAACTTGGTCGGTTGTAGTGATGATTGAACCTCCAGCATCAACCATTCCTTCAACATCCATAAGGATTAGGAAATCGTTGTAGCTATCAAACGAATTGAGCTGAGTCATTACGTGCTTATGATCGCGGAATAGCTCTTCGGTAACTTTTGAGTTTACCTCATTGAACAATTCCCTATCGGCGATATTCCAGTTTTCAATTAATGGCCTAATTTCACTAACCACATTTGGATATAGCGTGGTGTGGAGTTCTTCTAGCCTTTTCTTGTCGGGTGTGTCCGATAGCTTATCTATATAAACCCAATTCTTAATTAGTAGTTTCGATTCGGAAACCAAGTTTTGTAGCTCAACAAGTCGGTTTACCGAGGGGGTGTTCTGTTCAGAAAGTCTTCGGTTGATAGCATCGTTTTGTGTAAGGATAACAAAGGTTACCGTTGACAAAATGATGAACAACCCGATTACTAGTCCAAATCCAATGAATAATTTTTTCGAAAGTGAAAATTTAACTTCCATGGCTATTGGGTTGTTTTTTAGTAAACGTTAGTAGCAAGGTTGTAAAGCTGATCGCTTACGTTAAAACCTTTTTCATTCATGTAACCTCTATTAATCTTCATTTCAAGTTTAGATACTCTGAAATCGTACCAAACACTAACACCAGCACCAGCACCGCGGCGGGCCGAACCATCCTTGTCGCTTACCACAAGAGTGCAAAACCCATCAACCTTTGCTGTGATTTGCTCAATGTTATCGTACTGTGATTCAGGAACAAAAAGAATATTTACCCTAGTTATATCGTTGATACTGGCAAAATTCTTAACCTGAATTTGCTGCGCCCCAACACGCCTAACCTGTAGGGCAAGTAGTTCGTTTAGCAGGGTGGGCTCATTCCCAACTACGGCAACAACAAAATCACCCTGTTTGCCTTCGGGGCACCATTCAACTAAGCGTGTTAGCTGATAAACTAGTGCCGTCTGCATTTTCTCTTTCTGAGCATTAACGTTTATGCTTACCATAAGCATCAATCCCAAAGCCAAGGGCTTTACAAAAGATATTACTCTCTTCGTGTTCATCTGTTCTATTTTTATTGAAAATTAATTACAGTTTAAGCCCTGTGGGCTATTTAAGTATTCTGTATTTACGCAGGTTAGCCCAAAAAGTTTGCCTGATAAACAACAAACCAGCTGATATGGTTTGTATTTTATAATGAAATGTGGCATAATGCGCTGTAAAACAAGATTAAGTAGTGCGTGGGTATGTTAAATAACACTCAAAACGTATTATCCTTTATTTGTTGTACAAGCCTAATACGAAGCGTATTATTAAATCGCTAGAAAGAAAATGAGACACCCCCATATAACTTAAGGAGCGACTGGGGGGCACGAGGTTGAATCCAAATTGACTCGGCATAGGGTGCCGAGCCCCAGTGCTTGCTGTTTAATATGTTATCGATACCAATATGAACTTTTGCGTTTTTACTTATGCTATATCCAGCATTAGCATATAATATTGTTGCCCCAGGGATATTCATAGCGCCTCCATAGTAGCTGTTTAGTGGGTTGGTCCATATGCTGCTGTAGTATCGAACGGATAGGCTAGCAAATAGTTTTCTGTTGCTATATGAAACGTTTGCATTGATTTTATGCTGCGACACTTTTGCCAAGTTTGAGTTGGTTTCCCTATCCTGCCCATTGGTCAAACTGTATCCCACCGAAGAAAGGATGTTTCCAACTCGATAGTTAAGGTTAACCTCAACGCCTTGGCTAAACATTTCGCCAAGGTTGTCGTTAATCTCAACCCTACCACTTGCCGTTGTTTCTCCAATAGTTTGTCGCATAGGGTTAAAGTAGGGGTAGCTGTTTTCCTGCTCAGGTGCTTCTGCAGGGCGAATAATATCGCGCATAGTATTCCTGAATATGCTGGTTCTGATAGATAGCTGGCTTGTGGCAAAGTAAATACCACTTATTTCTGCCGATTGGAGTTTCTCGGGCTTTATGCTTAGATTAGGAATGTGCATAGCGTATGGGTTTGCCCAATTCTCCCATCGATAGTAGTTTGATGGTGCAATGTATGCCGTGCCTGCCATTGCTTTAAGGGTTAAACGCTTTGTTACATTGTAAACCAGCCCTATCCGTGGGTTGAAAGTTTCCTTGTAAATACTGTTAAAGTCGAATCTCCCTCCTAGAGTTACCGTTAATGGTTCAAGGGGTTTGTACACGGCCTGAACGAATGATCCAAAATTTGTGTAATTTCTTTTTCCAAAAATTGCATCAGTTAAGCCCAGTAGCCCAAATGTGTAACCATTTTCATCCACAAAGATTGAAAGATCATCTTGGAATCCTGCATCTAATCTGTATGGGTTATCTAAATTTTGTGTTTTTGGGAACGAAACTACATAGCCATAGGAGGTTCCAGCAATTAGGTTCAGCTTACTACTAATTGTATAGTCTAACTTAACACTGCCCTGAATATACCCTGAATATCCATACTTGTAACCGGGTGCGCCATTGTCAAGGCTGCCATTGTTGTCGGAATCAATGGATATGTAAAAATTTGAGGCGGGATTTATTTCATAATCGCCAGCAGTTAACGAGACTTCAACCTTAAATCTATCTGATTCAAATGCATTATAGTCTAGGTAAATATGCCTAATATCCTGACCCCATATATTGTTGCGTACATAGGCATAATTACTTGGAATACTGCTTGGTGCATTGGATTCGAGCTGGTGCTGCCAATCGAAACCAAGTGTAAACTTCTGATAACGGATTTTTCCCAGCATATTCCAATTGCGAATGGGGTAAATTTTAGCCAGTGCTCCCAACTCACCCGTGTACTCATTTACAGCCCCGTAGTCAACATCGTCAGTGTAGTGTTCATGCAGCTTAAAGTCTTGGCCATAATATACTCTTCCCGATAGCAGCACGTCAATATCTCTGCCCATTTGCTTTCCAAACGAAAGGTGCGATACCACTGCGCTGGTTGAAACATAGCCAATTTCACCAGCCACCCCATCTACATCAGCACCATCCTTTGTAATAAGATTTATAACACCGGCATAGGCATCGGCACCATATAGCGCAGAGGCTGGTCCGTAAACAAGTTCAATGCGCTTGTAAAAGTGCAGAGGGATGTTGTGCCCAAAAACGAATCGTTCACCTGTAATCGGATTTTGGCGCTTACCATTCTGCAAAACAAGTATTTTCTGATTCCCCTCAATGCCGCGTAACGATACTTGCGTTTTTATCTCTCCCTGAACATCATACGAAACATCTATACCCACAACAGCCCTAAACATATCCTTCAGATCGCGCCACCCAAAATGTTCAATTTGCTCAGCCGAATAGCTTATAACGGTAGCCGGTGCGTCAGAAATTTTTTGTGGCCTACGGGAAGCTGTGGTTACTTCTATGTTGAGTAAATCTTCTAAGGTTAAATCCAACAGGTCAACCCCTTCGGCCTCTTGGGCTGTAACCTGAGTCGATGCAAGAATTAGGATCCCCAAACCGATTGACTTTAGTATTCTAATGAGATCCATAATTTCCATTTTTGTTTTTATTATCTGTTGTACAGTAAAGTGCATTTTATTAGATAGTTAGTCAACGTTTTTTATTGTTTAATGTTTGGCTATATTTTTCTACACCTCATTTAAGGTATTTCTAATACATTCTGTATAAGAATGTTGTGTAAATAGCATCTGTTTATATGTATTTTTTATTAGTGCCAAATCTCCAATAATTTTGTGCAGCTGTTTGAGTAGCTAATGAGACCTGATTTAGTAGAAGGCCTTAGTTTTCAATCAGGATTAGTTATCTTTGCACAAGATTAGCATCTAGTTAACAAATAAATTTCTCTAATATAAAATGAAACTATTTATCTACAATACCCTAACGCGGAAAAAAGAGGTTTTTGAACCAATTAATCCCCCAAATGTTGGGCTTTATGTTTGTGGACCAACAGTTTATGGCGACCCTCATCTGGGGCATGCACGTCCAGCCATTACGTTCGATTTGCTGTTTAGGTTTTTAAAGCATTTAGACTATAAGGTTCGGTATGTACGTAACATTACCGATGTGGGACACTTGGAGAACGATGCCGACGAGGGTGAAGATAAAATTGCTAAAAAGGCAAGACTCGATCAACTTGAACCCATGGAGATTGTGCAGCATTACACCATACGCTACCATGAAGCCATGAAGATGATCAATGCCTTACCCCCTAGTATAGAGCCCCGTGCTAGCGGTCATATTATCGAGCAGATTGAGCTGGTGAAACAGATTTTAGATAATGGATTTGCTTACGAGAGCCATGGTTCCATTTATTTTGATGTTGAAAAATACCACAAGGAGCATAATTACGGGAAGTTATCGGGTCGAGTTATCGAGGATATGATATCGAATACTCGCGATCTTGATGGGCAAGACGAGAAGCGAAACAGCATTGACTTTGCGCTTTGGAAAAAAGCAGCCCCAGAGCATATTATGCATTGGCCATCGCCTTGGAGCGAGGGTTTTCCTGGTTGGCATCTGGAATGCTCTGCCATGAGCACAAAGTACTTGGGCGAACCTTTCGATATACACGGAGGGGGAATGGATTTGCTTTTCCCACACCACGAGTGCGAAATTGCCCAAAGCGTTGCAGCTCATGGTAAAGAGTCCGTTCGCTACTGGATGCATAATAATATGATAACCATCAATGGGCAAAAGATGGGCAAATCGCTTGGGAACTTCATTACTCTAGAGGAACTATTCACGGGTAACCACAAGCTGCTAGAGCAAGCCTACAGCCCAATGACCATACGCTTCTTCATTCTTCAGGCTCATTATCGCTCAACGCTCGATTTCTCTAATGAGGCATTGCAGGCTGCCGAGAAGGGGCTTGGACGGTTAATGGCGGCTAGCCGTATGCTTGCCAAGGTGAAACCAGCTGGCAATTCATCGGTAAAAGTTGAGGAGCTGGAGCAAAAAGCCCTTGATGCTCTTTGTGACGATTTGAACAGCCCCATTGCCATAGCAACGCTTTTCGATTGGGTTAGGGTTATCAATTCGCTTGCCGAGGGCAAGGAGCAGATAACAGAAACCGACCTCGATAGGTTAAAATCAATATTCAACACCTTGGTTTTTGATATCCTTGGCCTTGCCGATGAGCAGACCGCAGGCTCAAAACATGCTGAGCTTACGGGAAAGCTGATAGAGTTACTTCTGGAAATGCGAATGCAGGCAAAGGCCAATAAGGATTATGCCACATCCGACCGAATTCGCGATCAACTCACAAACCTAGGCGTTACGGTTAGAGATAGGAAAGATGGATTTGATTGGGAAATATAGGCAGATCAATTAGCGGCTTGGTGGCGAGAAGATAAGTTCCGTTCCGTTTGGGGTAACCTCCAGCGTAACTTTGCGACCCAATATTAGCGAAAGGTTTTCCGACTCATGACCCGCAGGAAATCCAAAGCAAACGGGGTAGTTATACTCGGCCACGGCATCACGAATTATTTCCAGAGCATTCCATCCGTATGGCACAGCATTGTCGTTCATACTGCTCATACCGCCAACAATAAGTCCAGAGAGCTGGCTGAGTTTCCCGCTGCGCTTAAGGTTCATCATCATCCTATCGATGTGGTATAGGTATTCGTCCAAATCCTCAATAAAAAGGATTCTATCATTCGAATTAATATCGGCATCGGTTCCTGCTATGCTGTAAAGAATGGATAGGTTTCCACCACAGAGTTCACCATACGCCGAACCAGTGCGGTTAAAACTATGGGATGCCACCCTGTAGCTCGGATTATTGCCAAAGAGAATTTTCTGCAAACTCTCGGTGGAGCTATTATCTTGCCCATTTTTGGGGAAGTTGATGGGCATTGGGCCGTGAATAGTTTCCAACTTAAACCAAGAGGTTATAATGCTATGGAGAACCGTAACGTCGCTATATCCCACAATCCATTTTGGTTCTCGCTGTAAATCTCTCAGGTTGATATGATCCAGAATTCGCATAGTGCCGTATCCCCCACGAGCACAAATTATAGCTTTCACTTCGGGGTCGTTAATCATATGTTGAAAATCGGCTGCCCGTTCTAGGTCTGTACCCGAGAATTGGTTATAGCTACCAAAGAGGTGTTTCCCCAGCCTTACTTCCAGGCCCCAGCTCTCAATTATTTTTATGGCAGGCTCAATCTCCTCCCGCAAAATCTTCCGAGCAGGAGCCACAATACCTACGGCATCACCTTTTTTTAGGGCTGGAGGAGATATAAGTTCCATTAGTCGTTTTTCTAAAATGTTACTACATTTGCACCTGTTATATTGGCGCTTGATAATACTAATTTAGATATTTTTGGCAACAAGCCCATGGATGGGCTTAATTTTTTGAGCAAACTTAATTTTTCAGTTATGAACGGCTACAAACGTTACTTAATTACATCGGCTTTGCCCTATGCAAATGGCCCAATTCACATCGGTCACCTTGCCGGTGTGTACATCCCGTCGGATATCTACACGCGTTACCTTCGAATGAAGGGTATGGATGTAATTTCGGTTTGTGGTTCCGATGAGCACGGTGTTCCCATAACCATCAAGGCTAGGCAGGAGGGCGTTACGCCTCAGGATATTGTGGATAAATACCATGGCATAATAAAAAAGTCGTTCGAGGATTTTGGCATTGCATTCGATATATACTCTCGTACATCATCTAAAGTGCACCATGAACACTCGGCTGCGTTTTTTAAAAAGCTTTACGATAAGGGCGAATTTATTGAGAAAACTACTGAGCAGTATTACGACCCCGAGGTTAATCAATTTTTGGCCGACAGGTATATCACCGGAACATGTCCGCATTGTTCAAATGATAGCGCGTATGGCGATCAGTGCGAGAAATGTGGCACCAGTTTGAATGCTACAGATCTTATCAATCCAAAATCGACCCTAAGCGGTGTAAAGCCCATTCTTAAAGCCACCAAGCACTGGTTCCTGCCGCTCGATAAGTATCAAGCATTTCTAGAGAAATGGATTGTTGAGGAGCATAAGGAGTGGAAGGTAAATGTATATGGACAGTGCAAAAGTTGGCTCGACCATGGTTTGCAACCTCGCGCCGTGAGCCGCGACCTCGACTGGGGTGTACCCGTTCCCGTTGAGGGTGCCGAGGGCAAAGTGTTGTACGTTTGGTTCGATGCACCCAT
>DDWD01000211.1 GCA_002345825.1 Bacteroidales bacterium UBA2295 | reverse complement strand
CCTGCGGAATATAGACAGTACCATGGTGTCGAAAATGGCAAGCATGGCAAGTAGCAACAGGATAAAGTAGAATATTGATAATCCGGCAGTTTTGGTTTGTATCAGATCATCAACCGATTTGGTTAGTATATCCTTGGACTTAAGCACCCAACCCTCTAGTTTTGCTGTCTCCACTTTGCTGTCTTTTAGGGTTAGAATTGTGGCGTGGTTAGGCAGAAGGGTCATCTCTTGCAATTTTTGCAAACTAATGTAAATCTGTGCATTTTCAATAGCAGGTACGTTGCTTGCAAAAATGTCAACAATTATTATTGTTGCTGCATCAAAAGTGCCGTTGGCATCGCGCCAGCGAAGGGTAACCCTATCGTTCTTTTTTAGGGACATATCATGAGCCATCATAGCTCCAATAATTGCGGGTATTCCATCTACAATCGTGTCGAGCTTATGGGTGGGTTGACTAAGAACTGTTTGATGTGGGTTTATACCCTTTATGGCGATAGACTGCATCCGTCCCTGAGGATAAAGGGTTCCCTGTACAATTAGTATAGGTAAAATATCGCCCTTTTTAACAGCATCGCTTAGTTCACTGGGAATAGGAGCACGGCTTTCGCTCAGGGTAAATGGGTCGTATGGGTCGTAGGCCTGGTGCCAGTATTGTCCGCCACCAATTTGCCAGTTGGTCATATCGTGCTTTGCCTGCTCCTCCCAGCCAATCATTACCCCATTCATCCATATGATGATTACATAGGAGAATGAAAGCACAATCACATTAAGCCAGGTTCGGAGCCCAGCACCAATGAGATTCCGGTATGCTAGTTTTATTGCTAGTTTCATGGCGATATTTTATTTGGGGTTAACCAATTCGTCGTTATCTACCCTTCCATCCAGAAGGTAAATTTTGCGTCGTAGGTAGTTAATCACCTTTTCGTCGTGCGTAGCAAAGATGAAAGTAGTTCCCAACTCGCGGTTAAGCTTCTCCATGGTTTGCAGCACGTTGTGCGAGTTTGCCGCATCGAGGTTGGCGGTAGGCTCATCGGCCAGCACCAACGATGGACGCTTAACCATGGCTCGTGCAATGGCCACACGTTGGCATTCGCCACCGGAGAGTTGGGGTGGTTTAGAGTTTTCCTTATCGGTTAGTCCAACCCACTCGAGCGCATCCAGTACCATTTTTTTTCGCTCCGATGCTGAATAGCTAAGTAGCAATAGCGGAAACTCAACATTTTCGTATACCGTGTGCACTTGCAGCAGGTTGTAGCTTTGGAAGATAAAACCTAGGCTCTCCTTGCGCAGCAAAGCGGCCTGCTTGGAGTTGAGCTTACCAATGGAATTGCCTAAAACCAACGCCTCCCCATCTGATGGAACATCGAGCGAGCCAATGATATTAAGCAGCGTAGTTTTTCCCGAACCACTTGGGCCAATAAGCCCTGCGAATTCGCCCTTGCCGAACGTTAGGTTGATGTCCTTTAGGGCTGTGAACTCACCCTTTCCCATGGGGAATCGCTTGGTGAGATTGTTGATTTGGATGATTTGCATAAGGATTTTTTTAGTCTGAAAGTCAAAAGTCAAAAGTCAAAAGTCAAGAGTCAAAAGTCTGAATGTTTCAAATGTTTATGGTTTATGGCTTTTGTTGTTTAGTGATTTGATAAAGCCTTTAATTAGCCTTGAAACTTCTAAACAATTATTAATTACCTCATCTCGTTTCTGTATTCCTATGTACCTTAATCGTTCTGCTAAGTATAGCATTGACCTTACTTCGCTGCATGAAGCGGTTGCTATATAAAGAAATCGGGTAAAGTCCGCATCCGTTCCTCTGTCAAAGCCTTCTGCTATGTTGTTTGATATTGAAATAGAAGCCCTACAAATTTGGTCTTTAAAGCTATAGTCCTTTGTTATGCTAAAGTTGGAGTAAATCTCAACAGCCAAATCTTTGGCCTTTTGCCAAGCAATTATTTCTTCGAAGCGCTCAATTTTCATAGTTCAAGGTATTATAGGTTTGTTGTTTACTAAGAACTTTTGACTTTCGACTTCTTTACTATCAATAATTTAAAACCAACATTACTTGTATTCCTTTGCCCCCAAATAGGTTACTGCCTAAGTTTTGCTGTGGCAGGTCGAATGTTTTGGGGTTCCAGTATGCCATTACGTGAAACGATAGCCTATTGTATGTTCTCTGCCAATTCAGAAAGCTGTAAACATCGCTGTTGTTCCAGCTATAGTAAAACATAGCCGAAAGGTTGTCGAATAGTCCAACTGGGTACGATAGCGAGAGTAGTGAGAATTGAAAGGGAGAGACAAATTCGAAAGGATTAACATCGGACGAAACTATTAGGTGCTCGTAAACAGCAAGCAATCCGTTTCCTATACCAAATGTGTAGTCCACTCCAGTATTTAACAGGGTTTGATTTGTAAACAATCCAATATCCTTTCGGCTATTTATCCAGGCTCCCTCGAACCACAAACCCACTACCCAATCCACTTTGGCATCGAACCCTATACGATTTTCAGCATATTTCTCGAAGTCTGGCATCAACAAATCACTAATAATAAGTGTACTTGCTTTTCGATTATGATACGTTATGGCGGCTTCGCCAATGCCAATGGGCAGTTGAATTCTACCCCCAAACTCTGGATTGTCGGGATGTGTCCCTAGCAATTCCCAGCCCTTAGGCTCCTTATTGCCATACAGTCCCCAAACCCAAATATTTGCATTATTTAAAAAGTAGTACCTCCCAAGCACACCCCAAACACCATCGGTTAGCTGCAGTGGGTCGCGGGGATCCATCTGATCGAACCACATGAGCGGGCGGAGCATTGTTGCAGACCCAAAATTTATTTTTTGCAATCCTGCTCTAACTTCGAACTGCGGAGTAGCGTAGCGGGCCCAAGCGCGATAAGGCTTAATATCGCCATCGGGTGTATTCTCGTATAATGTACCATATAGATTACCCGATACTTCGAGGTTTAGGCTTTGATTCAGTTTAAAGAATCTCTGGTAGCTTAGCTCCGGAATGTACCTGCCTCCCAGCATAAAGTTTTCGTTGGTAAAGTTGTAATTTCCCCATGCCGATAACTGCCCCTTGAGTATTAGTGTATCATTTCCCTGCTCTTGTGCAAAAGTGGGGATTGCAGCCATTAGCAATAATATGAGAATTGTTCTATTCATGCGCTGAAATGCCATAGGTGAAAAAGTTTGCAATCTCCATAACCAAATCCTGAGGGTTCGAATACAGGCTTAGTACCTTCTCGTCGCTAGCTAGTTCCATTATTTTTTGCGATAGAATAAGGATAACCTCTGGTTTAAAGTCCTTACGTAACCATCCCTCTCTTTGTCCTTGCCTAAAGTCTTCTATAATACTTGTCCAAACCTCTGCGCTACGTTTCTGTATGTGGGCCGATACCTCAAGGTCGGGATTGTTGTAAAAATCCATCATGAACTCCTTGCTAATATCGTTGGTGCCCTCAAATTTCATTTGAAGCATTTTTCTCATCTTTTCGGGTGCTGAAATTTCCGACTGCATCAATTCTCTAAAATCTTCAATTCCTTTGTCAATAACCATATCGAAAACCGCTTTGGCTATCTCCATCTTATTTGGATAAAATCTGTAGAAAGTCATCTTACTAACACTCGCGGTTTCGCAAATTTCCTCAACAGTTACACGCTTAAAACCATACTTCCAAAACAGATCCTTTGCCGATTCCAGTAGTTGTCTGTGCTTTTTGCTTTTAAATTTCATAATAACATACGATACGTTATGTTCGCAAATATACGAATAAAGTCTAAAATACAAATAAAAGTAACATTATTTTGAATAATTTTTTAAGAATCACAACTCCAATGTTAAATTTTCAGCTTCAAACGTTTGCAATGACTAGGATCATCAAAATGTTTGCGCACAACTGAACACAATGGGTGTTTAATGTATATATTTGCCGCTTTGTTTTAGTTGAATCTTTACACAAACTAGGTTGCAGTTATGGTAACATACAGCAGTTTAACGCTAAAAGATGTTTTAAACCAGTCGAGGATTTTGTATGCCGATAGACCTTCGTTGGCATTCGTGGGGGAGAAACCATTATCGTATTGTGAACTATCTATCCTTGTAAACAATACTTCTTGTCTTTTATCTACTATAGGTATAGAGAAGGGCGATAGGGTTGCCTTGCTTGGAGAGAATAGTCCCAACTGGGGTATTGCCTACCTGGCCATAACATGTATGGGCGCAGTTGTTGTTCCTATTCTACCCGATTTTTCTGGTGTTGAGGTTGAGCGCATACTCGATCATAGTCAAGCAAAAGCAATTTTTGTTTCGGCTAAGCAGTTTTCCAAGGTTGGTCTTCAAAACAACCACATTTCACCCGATGTAATCTTACTCAATAATTTAGAAGTTGTCTTATCTTCCGATGGGGTTCTGGATAAAAGTATGGGCTATTCGATGCCCGAACCAATGTTGAATATCGATTTTTGTAATATTGAGACTCCCGAACCCATGGAGGAAGATTTGGCCGCCATTATTTACACATCGGGAACTACAGGTAGGCCAAAAGGGGTAATGCTTACCCATAAGAATTTAATCTCTAATGCTTTATCTACTTTTCAAATTCAGGATATTAAGTCATCCGATAGGTTGGTAAGCCTGCTGCCCCTTTCGCATACCTATGAGTGTACAATAGGTTTTATAATGCCCGTTATGCGTGGAGCATCAGTGTTTTATCTGCAAAAACCACCAACACCTCCGGTGCTTATTCCTGCTTTGCAGGAGATAAAACCCACCATGATGCTAGTGGTGCCCCTTATTATCGAAAAGGTTTTTCGATCGAAGATATTGCCACAGCTTACCTCATCTAAAATTCGTACTCGACTATATAAGATACCTTTGTTCAGAAAGGTGCTCCATAAAGTTGCCGCCAAAAAACTATTTAAAACATTTGGTGGGGCGCTACACTTTTTCGGAGTGGGTGGGGCTAAACTTTCGTACGATGTTGAGCGATTCCTTTTTGAGGGTGGCTTTCCTTACTCCATTGGTTATGGGATGACCGAAGCCGCACCGTTGCTATCAGGATGCACTCCCTCGTTGGTGAAATTCCGTTGCGCAGGGTTTACACTACCGGGGCAGGAGATGAAAGTGGTTAACCCAAATCCATCTACGGGTGAGGGCGAAGTGTGGGTGAGAGGTGCCAACATAATGGAGGGTTACTATAAGGACGAAGATCTTACCCGAGAGGTACTTACCGAGGATGGTTGGTTAAAAACAGGTGATTTAGGTGTAATTCACAAAAATGGCTTTTTGGAACTTCGAGGTAGGCTTAAAAATATGATTGTTGGGCCTAGCGGCGAAAATATTTATCCCGAGGATATTGAAGAGGTGATCAACTCGCATTCAATGGTACTTGAATCGCTGGTTTATGAAATAAGTGGTAAGCTTGAAGCCAAGGTGCTGCTGAATTACGAGGCCCTTGAGGCAAAATACGCTAACATCAAAGAAGCCGCTGCAAATATGCAGCAGAGTATACAGGAAAGGGCAAAGGTAATTATGGATGACATCAAATCTTATGCAAATTCTAAGGTTGCATCATTCTCGAAGTTAAATTTGATTATAGAGCAGAATGAACCTTTTGAGAAAACCCCTACGCACAAAATAAAAAGATTTATCTATACTAACGCAAAATAGGAAAAGGGCCATATGGCCCTTTTTTGTTATAGCTGTTTTATCAATTCATCAAGCTTTATCCCCCTAGAGCCTTTAAGCAGAATGGTTTTACCTTGTATGGGGTTATCCATCAAATATGTTGAAAAATCTAAATGATTTGCAAACCATAACCCCTGGTTGCTGAACTGCTTAAAATTATCCCCAATAAAAACAACTTGCTTAATCGAGTTTAATGCCAGCTTGGCAATATGTTGATGCTCAGTAGCAGCATATTCGCCCAGTTCAAGCATATCACCTAGTATGGCAACCTTTGGGCTGTTTGTTTGTAGATTTTTAAAATTCAGAATGGCCTGCTCCATACTTGTGGGATTAGCATTGTACGCATCAAGTATAACCTCATTATTACCGGTTTTAACAATTTGAGATCGGCTATTATCGGGGGTGTAGTTTTCAATAGCGGCAATGGCTTGCTCAGGCTCTATCCCAAAATGCTGCCCAATGCAAATGGCGGCTAAAATATTCTCAATATTGTATTGCCCAACAAGCTGAGTGTTTACCTTGTGTTTTGCCTTTTCGATTTCAAGGTTAAAGGAGAGGAATGTTTTGGACGATACAATGTTTGATACTTGGTAGGTGTCGTAACCATAGCTTTTCTGTTGAGCAAATTTGTACTGCGATGCTATATGAGCGAGGATTTCATTGTTGCTGTTAATAAAAAGAAATCCTTTTTGATTTGAAAGAAACTTGTATAGTTCCGATTTGGCCTGCTTAACCCCTTCGAAAGACCCAAAGCCTTCGAGGTGAGCCTTTCCAATATTGGTTATAAGCCCATGTGTGGGTTGTGCAATTGAACATAGCTGAGCAATTTCTCCAATGTGGTTGGCTCCCATTTCAATTAACGCAATCTGGATATCATTATCAACGGAAAGGACGGACAGCGGTACCCCTATATGATTATTCAGATTACCTTTGGTGGCAAAGGTTTTGAATTTGCATGAGAGAACCCTGTTGATTAGTTCTTTAGTGGTAGTTTTGCCGTTACTTCCCGTTAAACCAATAAAGGGAATTTCCAACTGGTTACGATGATAACGGGCTAACTCTTGCAAGAAGTCAAGAACATTGCTAACTAAAATGGTTTTAGAGTTTCTGGCAAATTTGGCATTATCCACAATGGCTAGAACTGCTCCGTTATCCAATGCCTTTTCAGCAAACTTATTGCCATCAAATGTATCTCCCTTAAGGGCAAAGAATATTGAGTTTTCTGTTATATTTCTGCTATCGGTGCAGATTGGATGCCCCTTGATAAATTTCGCATAAACCTGTTCTATAGATTGATCCATTGCAAAAAGGGTTTTAAAAAATGAGACCCCATTGTATCAATGAGGTCTCAATGTATTTTAAAGCAATACGAATATTCTTTTATCTGCCTCCAACTTGTGAGCCAACAGCTTCCATCGCACATCTAAAACCTATGTCGTTTGTCGATGAGGCCTCATCAAGAAATCTGCGAGTACCAGGGCTTAACCAGTAAGCTCTGTCTTTCCACGAGCCACCCTTGTATATACGTACTCTATCATTAACTAGGCTGGTCATTCCTTCATTGGGTCTGTCTTCACGTGTAGTTGCACCTTGGTCGTACATTCTTTTAGAGTCAGTTGTTCTTTCTACACCCTCAACATTTTGGTAGTCAATGCTAGAGGCCAAGTCGCCATCTTTGTAGTTAACGTAGTATGACTGATTGTAGTTAGGCCTATTTGCAGACTCCTCAGGTGTTACCTCTCTATACCTCGCTCTACCAAGGCTATCTACGCTTTTGGGAGTACCGTCAGGGTTGGTGTCAAGGGTTTTAAAGATATTCCCACGGAAAGGACGGAAATCATCAAAATCTTCGAATGATTGAGGGCGGTATACGTCAAGAACCCATTCGTTAACGTTACCAGCCATACAGTAAAGCCCAAAGTCGTTTGGCCAGTATGATTTCACATTACCAGGGATATGCTCATGGTCGTTGAGGTTGCCTGCAACACCCATATAGTCACCACGTCCACGTTGGAAGTTGGCCATCATTTCACCCATATGCTTTGAGTTGCTATTCCTAACATTATGGCCATTCCAAGGGTAAATCTTTCTTTCCACAATTCGTTCGTCGTAGGTATTACCAATAAGACCTTGAGCTGCATATTCCCACTCGGCTTCGGAGGGCAAGCGATATTTTGGAAGTAGGATACCGTCTTCAAATGAAACTCTACGACCTTCCTCTTGGCCTGGCCTCATACTAGGACGGGTGTTACGAACCGATGCCTCGTACATACCTAGCAAATACGCATCGGTATTAAAGTTTTCTGCATCAACTTGTTGTAAGTCTAGGTTGATGTAACCTTCTTTATAAAGAATCATTTCGTTTACTCTATCGCTACGCCATAGGCAGTAGTCGTTGGCCTGCAACCAGCTTACACCAACCACGGGATGCTCGTTGTAAGCAGGGTGGCGGAAGTAGTTGGTAACATAGGGATCGTTAAAACCCAATGGGCTACGCCAAACTAGAGTGTCGGGCAACGCATTGCGGTAAACATTGGGGTACGATACGTAAACCCTTCGTAGCCAATATAGGTACTCGCGGTAGTCAACGTTTTTTACTTCTGTTTCATCCATGTAGAATGAAGCAACAGTAACCCTACGGGAAATGTTATTCCAATCGTACATTAGATCTTGTTCAACTCCACCCATAATGAACGTACCGCCTTCGATAAAGACAAGGCCAGGGCCTGCCTTGGGGGTATAATCCTGAACAACTTCAAATCCACCGAACTCGGGGTCGTTGTACATCCAACCGGTTGTTGATGATTCACCAGATGTTCCGCCAAACATCGAGCATGACGAGAATGCTGCAGAACCAGCCAACAGCAAAACAATGTAACTGTGCTTCAATTTCATAGTTGATGGTTTTTCCTTTGAGTTCAACTCTTTTACAACTTCAAATATAGAAATAATACTTTGAATTAATATTGCTCACACTAAAAAAAACTAAAACTTGGGGCTTTTTATTGTGTGAACTTTTTTTCGAGACCACTTTTTATACTCCAAATTCATCCCAAAGGTTACTTCATGTGACGAAGTATTTAATCCCCTAAAACCTCCTTTTAGTATACTAAAGTCGTAACTGTATGCAAATGAATAGCCAACATCGTCATAACCAGCCATAAAAACAAAAGTGCTACTTGACGTTCCAAAGCTGTTTTTTACCCAAAATCCTCCAACAATATTTAAGTGCGAGAGGTAAACTCCAACACTTAGCTGTTTAAAGTTTGACTGTTGTTGGTATATGATATTGGGCGAAAGTATTAAACTTTTTCGGATTAGATACCTTTTGTAGATGTTTATGTCGCTACCAATATGTACTGTGTACTTTCGTGGCAACCGGGTTGTGGTTTCAACAATTCTTGAATCAACTGGTTGTAAAAGGTGGTGAACAGCAATTCCCCCGTAAAAAATTCCCCACTCGCCTAGCAGCCCTACTGCAAAGTCGGGCATTACCCTGCTTTTACCTTCAAACCCAGGAGTCCCTACTACTTGCCCTGTGCTGGGGTCAACCATATCAGGGAATATCAGATTCCTTGTATTCTGCGATTTCAAAATCCCCCCTGCTTGAATTCCCCCTCGAATTTGGGCATTGTATGCAACCCTTACGTTGTATGAATACATTACATCAAGGGTAAGCCAGTTGAGCGTGCCAAGTGCCTGCATATCATTTATAAGGTTTACCCCAAGGCCGCTGTTCTGGTCAACATAAAACCTGTCGTAGCTTACCCCATAAGTCATATAGGGCGATTGCCTCGTCAACCATTGGTTTCGGTACACCATCGATATCCTTTGGAATTTTGGATTGCCTGCATACGCTGGGTTGAGGTAAAGCTGGTTAGAAAAAAACTGGGCAAAACTAGCATCTTGACCATATGCAAATACGGAGATAAATAGCGATAGTAAAAGAAGAGATATATTTTTCCGGAGATTCATGCTATTACCTAATATGATCGAGATATATTTATAGGGTTAAGTGTTTTTATGTATAATGGAATGTTAAGATTAATACATATTTTTGATCACTATAACACAACTAGGTTTACGCTGAAAATAAAAACTTAAGAATATCGTTTTTATTTTACTCTTTAAAGTTAAAGCAAACTTTTTGTTTATTTGCAAAAATAAGACAAATATCCAATGTTTCGAATTATCGTACTGCTCACCCTTTTTTTATTTTATTCAGCAGCGGGTTTCGCTCAAAGGATTTTGTGTGAAGTGACCTGGCCCGCTGATAGTGTAGCTCTAGCAAATCCTACTTATAAAACCATTGGAGGTGAGATTACCAATCGGCACCTTTGGTTTGAGGATAAGTTACATTATCCCAACCAAGAAACGATGCTTCCCTACTATGCTGATATTCTGCCCATATCAAACACTATTACAAGCATCGATCAAATTCAGATTTCGGTAATTCCATTGAGGCTAATTCGCTTAAGCAACAATGAACTTCAGGTTGTTGAAAAGTTGGCCGTTGACCAAATTGCACAGCAAGACCCAATCTTTAGTATCTTTCGTTCCAGAGGGCAGAGCTACTTGCAATACGCCATTCCAACAGTAATCATAAATACAACAACTGGTCAGTTTGAGAAATTGGTTCAATTTGAGATTGAAACAGCCATACATACTTCTAAAGTACGAACAGAGCCATTAATAACCAAGGCACCTACGCAGTCTGTTTTAGCCAGCGGAAGCTGGGTTGCTATTTCTGTAAATCAAACCGGAATTCATAGAATCAGATTTGAAGAACTACAGCAAATGGGGCTTTCAAGTCTCGAGAATGTATCAGTCTGGGGGCACGACGGTAAACAATTGCCATTTTGGAATAGTGAAATATCGCAGGATGATTTGAAGCAAATCCCGATTTGGATTGATGCGGGCAGCGATGGAGCATTCGGAAATGGCGACTATCTGTACTTTTTTGCAAACGGACCAGTAACATGGAGTTACAGTCAAGACGAAGATTTTTTCTCACATCATATCCATGATTATGCAACGACTATTCGCTACTTTATAACAACAAGTAAGCCTAATCCGCTTAGAATTAAAAACCTGAGTGCACCAACGTTAGGTCCAACACGTACAAGCAATGAGTTCGATGAGCTGGTTTTTTTTGAGCAAAATGACACCAATTTAATAATGTCGGGCCGGCAATGGTTTGGCGAGTCGTTCGATGTATATTCTACTCGTAGTTTTAACACAGGTTTGGATAAACCCGTGGCCAATGGCAGTGCAAAGGTTAGGGTAAGGGCTGCAGCCCGTTCTTCGGTTGCAAGTAGTTATAGCTTAAAAGCAAATGGGAACAATGTGGGGAGTTTATCAATATCATCGGTGAATACGGCCAGCCAGTACACTAACTATGCAGCCGAAAACACCCAAACCTACGATTTTAGTTATACTCAGGGCGATCTGCTTTTGGAGTTGACCTACAACAAACCCACACCTGCAGCAAAGGGGTGGCTCGATTACCTCACAGTGAATGCTCGTCAGCGCATTCAGATGGCCGATCAGCAGTTTAGTTTCCGCGACTCAAGAACTGTTGATGCTAGCGCAATTACCGAGTTCACCATTGCCAATGCCCCTTCGGATCTTATTGTTTGGGATATTACCGATTTCTTCGACCCGCATAATCTCGAGGTATCGACATCGGGTAGTATTTCAAAAGTTAAAACCCAAACCAACAATTTAAAGGAGTTTGCGGCCTTTATTCCATCACAGGCATTTCCTGTTAATTTTTTGGGCGAAGTTCCCAACCAAAACATTCATGGGCAATCGCAGCCCGATATGGTAATTGTGGCTCATCCCAATTTTCTAACACAAGCGCAGGAACTCGCTCAAATTCATAGCGATCACAGTGGTTTAAAATCGTTGGTTGTTTCTAGCGAACAGGTTTATAACGAGTTCTCCTCGGGCAATCCCGATGTATCTGCAATTAGAAACATGATGCGGATGTTTTACCAGCGGGCAACCTCTGAGGCAGATATGCCCAAGTACTTGCTCCTTTTTGGCGATGGATCGTATGATAATCGTGGCGTTTTTGCCAAAAACACCAACTACATCCCAACGTTCCAGTCGGAGAACTCGCTGCACGTAACCAGCTCGTTTGTTTCCGATGATTACCTTGGGCTACTCGATGAAAACGAGGGCGAGGCAACCGGATTGCTCGATATTGGGATTGGACGAATTCCATGCTCATCAACAGCCGAGGCCGATGTGGCAGTCCAGAAAATCAGAAACTATCTTAGTCCTGCTTCGCAGGGGGCTTGGAATACCCAGCTAACTTTTATTGGCGACGATGGAGATGGAAACCTGCACATGCGCGATGCCGACCTGCATGCTCAGTATGTAGAGCAGAATCATCCTCAATACAATATCAACAAAATTTATTTCGATGCTTTTCCATTAGAATCGATGTCGGTAGGCGATAGGTATCCAGGTGTTACAAATGCTATTAATAGTAGTGCAAATCAGGGCACTCTAATAATGAACTATGTGGGGCATGCGAATGCCCGTTGGCTTGCCCATGAGCGGGTTACAATGATAAACGATATCCAAAGCTGGCGAAATTTTGATAAACTTTCCCTTTTTGTAACCGCAACGTGCGAGTTCAGTCGATTCGATGATTTCTCGTACAAATCGGCAGGGGAACATACCCTTTTTGCCCCGCGGGGTGGTAGTGTGGCCTTAGTTTCAACCTCTAGGGTGGTGTATGCCAACCCCAACTTTACCCTTAATCGGAATTTTATACAGTATATTTTTGCCGAACGGGAATCTACAAACCCTAGCGATATTGGAAAACATTACCGATTGGGCGATGTGGTTCGGCTAACCAAGGTAGCAACCGGTGGGCAGGTTAATAAGCGCAACTTCATGCTGCTGGGCGATCCAGCATTACAGCTGCATTATCCAACGGCACCTGTAAATCTCACCAAAATTAACGGTGTTTCCATCGAAAGCGATTTGGATACCCTAAGAGCGCTTTCGAGGGTTGATGTTTCAGGAGAGGTTGTAATGGCCAAGAATCAGGGCTCATTCCTTGGCGAGGTTGAGTTTACTCTTTACGATAAGGCCAAAACTGTAACAACAATGGCCAATAGAGGAGGTACCCCTTTTGTTTTTGCAATGCGCGAGAATAGCATTTACAGGGGGCGATCTTCCGTGGCAGATGGTAAGTTCTCGGCCACTTTTGTTGTTCCTAAAGATATAATGTACAACTATGGGAGCGGCCGATTTAGTCTTTTTGCCAAGGGGAGTAGTGAGTTAGCCTCTGGCTTTTTCGAAGATTTTACCGTAGGGGGTATAGGTGAGGATGCTGGCTCGGACAAGGAGGGTCCCGCCATTGAGATCTTCATGAACAACGATAGGTTTGTTAACGGCGGAACCACTGACCAAAATCCAAAGCTGCTAGTTCACCTCTTCGATAGTACAGGAATAAATACCACTGGAGTTGGAATTGGTCACGACCTAACAGCTACTCTCATGGGCGAAAGTGAAACAACTTACGTTTTGAACGATTACTACGTAGCCGAGCTTGATAGTTACCAGAAAGGTAAGGCTGAGTACCAACTTTCGGGCTTGAAACCAGGGCCCAATAAGGTAAGGGTTAAGGCTTGGGATGTATATAACAATAGTGCCGAAAGCGAAATAGAGTTTATGGTACAGCTCGATGAAAAACTTTCCATAACTCATGTGCTTAATTACCCAAACCCATTTACCCAAAACACTGCATTCTACTTTGAGCACAACCAACCCTTTGAGGATTTCGACATTATAATTCAACTGTTTAGCCCATCAGGAAAACTAGTCAAAACAATTCAACAGTATGCCCCAGGCGATGGGAGTTACCGCGTTGGCCCAATTGCTTGGGATGGCCTCGATGATTTTGGCGATAGGATTGGTCGAGGAGTTTATTTTTACAGACTTAAGGTGAGACTCGGCAATGGTCAAACAGCCCAAGCGTATCAAAAGTTAGTGATATTAAGGTAGCGGCAGAATAATAATTCGAGTTTTTTATTGTTATCATTTCAACTAAATTTGCGATTCAAAAATTTTTAAAATGATTAAAAAGTTTTCTGTCTTACTTATTACAACCCTGATTTTCTCCAACACCATTTTTGCTCAAAGCGATGAGGATCTGGAGTTTGTGGGTGGCCTTAATGCTTTAAGTGTTGCCGTTCCGTTTCTGATGATTGCTCCCGATTCGCGGGCTGCATCTATGGGTGATGTAGGCGCAGCCACACTCCCCGATGCCAATAGCCAGCATTGGAATCCGGCTAAGTATGCATTTATCGATAAGGACTGCGGCATAGCTTATTCGTACACTCCATGGCTTCAAAATCTTATTAAAGATATGGACCTTAATTATTTGGTTGGATATTATCGTTTTGATGATCAGCAGGTAGTTAGCGCATCACTACTCTACTTTTCGATGGGAACCATAATTTTCACCGATGATCAAGGCACAAGACTTCTAGATCATAACGCCAACGAGTTTGCCCTGGATGTGGCCTATTCGCGCAAGTTTTCCGACAAAATTGGGGGGAGTATTGGGTTTCGTTATATTCGCTCCGACCTAACCGGTGGCTTTGCACAGCAAGGGCAACCCGTGGCCAAAGCAGGAAACTCTGTTGCAGCTGATATTGCTACCTATTACCAAACTCCAGTTGTGGTTGATAATAAGGAGGGTGAGTTTGCCTTAGGGGTGAATATCACAAATATTGGAGCTAAAATATCTTATAACGAGGATCCCTATAAGCAGTTTATCCCTATCAATATGAGGCTTGGCGGACGATTTTCGCTAGATATGGACATGTACAACAAGCTTTCGGTTATGATAGATGCCAACAAGCTGCTTGTACCTACACCGCCATTATACGATACTGAGAATGACGAGATATTGTTAGGGATGAATCCTGATGTGCCCCTGCTTACAGGAATGCTGCAATCGTTTTACGATGCACCCGGAGGGTTTCGCGAAGAGATTCGCGAGGTCAACATCGCGGCAGGTATTGAGTATCTTTACGCCGGGCAGTTTGCCATTAGAGCAGGATATTTTGATGAGCACTCAACCAAAGGGAATCGAAAATATTTTACCCTGGGGGCAGGCATTAAGTACAACGTTTTCAATCTCGATTTTGCATACCTAATCCCAACGGCTGGGCAAACCAACCCATTGGCAAATACGTTCAGGTTTACGCTATCGTTCGAGTTTGAACCTATGCGGCCTGGACAACGAAATCAGCAGTAACGATGAATTTTAGAGTAGGAGTAGGATACGACGTTCATGCATTGGCTCCGGGTTACGACCTGTGGATTGGCGGGCTAAAGGTCGATCACCACGTTGGTTCTGTTGGGCATTCCGATGGCGATGTGCTAATCCATGCCATCTGCGATGCCATGCTGGGAGCTGTTGCTCAGCGCGATATTGGATATCATTTCCCCGACAATGACTCGACCCTTAAGGGAATCGACAGCAAGATCATTCTTAAAAAAACAGCCCAAATTATTGCTGATGAGGGGTACACCATCGGCAATGTCGATTCCACAATATGCCTACAGCGCCCCAAGCTAAAGGAAATTATCCCCTTGATGCAGCAAACGCTTGAAGGGATATTAGGTCTCCACAAGGGCAGCGTGTCAGTTAAGGCTACCACTACAGAGAAATTGGGATTTGTTGGTAGGGAGGAGGGGATATCGGCCTATGCCGTAGTGATGCTATACAAATCGACCTAATATGAGCAAAAAAACGCTGGTGCTTGGTGCTAGTACCCGACAAGGACGCTTCTCACTGCTGGCCATAAAAAGCTTGGTGAAGCATGATGTGGAGGTTGTTGCTATTGGTGCTCGCCCTGGCGAGGTGGAAGGTGTTCAGATTATTGATTATCCGATTTTTGCAACCGATATTCATACCGTATCTTTGTACCTAAATCCTCAAAGGCAGAAACAGTATATCGAGTACATCATTGAGCTAAAGCCCAAACGAATTATTTTTAACCCCGGAACAGAGAATTCTGAGTTACTTAAGCTTGCCCGTGAAAATGGCATCGAAGTCGTTTTCGACTGCACACTGGTTATGCTCAATGCCAATAGGTACTAGCTTGTCACCAATCAAGCGCCCTATATCAAATATATTTGAGCTTGCATTGTTGTTAGCGTATATTTGTAAGAGGACGTAGGAATTTAATCTTCTTATGTCATTACGAACTAGCTAACATTTCAACTGTATGTGGTATCTTTTTTCTGCAAACCTACTAGTTTTACTGCTTTCTGTTCAATCTCTTTGTGCAATGCCCAGTAGGGGTATTCTGCCCGATTCTATTCCTCAGTCAGCCCTATTGCTTGGCGATTACATTCAGTATCCATCGGTAACTGGTAACGAGAGGCAGGCCGGACAATACCTGGCTACAATGGCTATGATTAAAGGTTTGCATGTTGAAGTTTTTACAAATCATTTGGATACATTCAATTTTGCGGCTTCGCTTTATCCACTTTCACAGAATAAACCAAACATTATACTACTAAATCATATAGATGTTGTGCCGGCATTAAATGCAGCGGAATTTACTTATCCCCCATTTTCGGGTACCATTGCCGATGGAATGGTTTGGGGTAGGGGGGCAATCGACAACAAGGGTATGGCCGTAATGCAGCTGCTTGCAATGCAAAGATTTGTAGAGCTGGCTCAAGATCAAGAACTACCATACAACGTGACCATGGTTTCTGTTTCGGGTGAGGAGACGGGTGGCCATACTGGTGCGAAGGTGGTAGCCAGTCGGTTTGCTCATAAGCTTAACCCAATAGTCGTTTTTGGAGAGGGGGGGACCGGTATCCCTAGCCTTTTGATGAACGATCCCCACAAAAAGGTTTTTACCATCTCAACAACATTTAAGCGTTCCCTTTGGCTTAAGTTAAACCTAAAGATGAACACGTCAGGTCATGGTTCGGTTCCGCCGAAAAGATATGCTGTTCAGGAAAAGGTTAGGGCGCTTTACAAAATTACTAGATGGAGCCGTCGTGAAGTCTTTTCAAAAACAACTCGGAGGATGTTTCGCGAGTTGGGGCGACTAGAAGGGGGGATGCGCGGACTTGTTCTGCGAAATCTTGGCCTATTTAGGCCAATAGCTGTACGCGCAATGCGCAAAGATGGTGTAATTTACTCGCTAATAACCAATACAATAACCATAACCGGAATACAAACTCCACCTGGGGCACCCAATATTATTCCTCAGACCATTGACGTTACGCTCGACTGCAGGTTACTGCCCGATGTGGATACCCAGGAGTTTATCGAAGAGATTAGGAAAGTGCTCGACAATAGCGATGTGAAAATTGAAGTATTGCAGGAGGATAAAATGGCAACCCCTTCTGACGTTGGAGAGTGCTTCATAAGGATGGCCAACGCGTTGAAAAGGGTGTATCCCCAATCGGGAGTAATCCCAATTCTTATGCCCGCATCCAACGATAATAACTATTTCAGGGCACTCGGAGTTCCAACCTATGGCATTCTGCCTGTTTTTATGGATATGGAGTATATCGAATCTATTCATAATATTGATGAAAGGATTCCTATTGATGCGCTTGAAAAGGGGACTCAAGTATATGTTGAGCTGCTTAAGCAGTACCTTGAGTAATACTCTTTAGTGATTAATGCAAATACTAAATCAGCAGGGTATGTACAACCAATTGATACAACTAGTTGTAAAACAGTTGTCCCAGCGATTCAAAAGATGGGAAAAGGACACCATTGCCCTTCAACAAAAACAGTTTAAAAGCCTAATCAATGGAGGGAAACACACCCAGTTTGGATTACAACATAATTTTTCAGGAATAAAGAGTTATGCTGATTTCTGCCAAAATGTTCCCATTCGCGATTATAGTTACTTTGAGCCGTTCGTAAATCGGATTATAAAAGGCGAAAAGGACGTGCTTTGGCCGGGCAAACCAATATACTTTGCCAAAACCTCGGGTACTACATCAGGCGCTAAGTACATTCCAATAACCAAAGAATCGATGCCTAACCATATTAACTCGGCTCGGAATGCACTGCTGATGTATATCTACAAAACTGGGAAAACACAGTTTATTAATGGTAAGTACATTTTCATTTCGGGCAGCCCGGAGTTAGATAAAGTGGGAGGCATTCTTTCAGGTCGATTATCTGGGATAGTAAATCACCACGTACCCTGGTATGTTAAGATTAACCAATTACCCAGCTATGCCACCAATTGTATTGACGACTGGGAACGAAAGCTAGATGCCGTTGTGAACGAAACCATAGCCCAGAAGATGACCCTAATTAGCGGTATTCCCCCATGGGTTGAGATGTATTTTGAGAGAATACTGAGGGTTAGCGGCAGGGAAACTATTGGCGAGGCTTTTCCGCACTTCTCGCTTTATGTGCATGGTGGTGTAAACTTCAAACCCTACGAGCAACGGTTTAGGCAGCTAATTGGACGAGATATCGATTTTCAGGAAACCTTTCCCGCCTCAGAGGGGTTCTTTGCATTTCAGGACGAATTTCCATCGCAGGGGCTTCTCCTTATTCCCGACTCGGGAATTTTCTACGAATTTGTCCCAGCCGATAGGTTCGATGAGCCCAATCCTCCACGGGTGCCGCTTGAGGGAGTTGAGGTTGGCGTGAACTATGCCCTTGTTGTTAGCACTAATGCGGGACTGTGGGCATATAGTATTGGCGATACGGTTAGGTTTGTATCAAAAAATCCATATCGATTGGTAGTAACGGGCAGGCTCAAGCATTTCACCTCGGCCTTTGGCGAGCATGTAATTGCCGAGGAGGTTGAAACTGCGCTTGATGAGGTTTGTAATAGGTTCGGGGCACAGATTTCCGAGTTTACTGTTGCTCCCCTAATCAACAACCCCGATGGGGCACCTTGCCATGAGTGGTTTGTTGAGTTTTCGAAAGCCCCCCAAGATATGGCTCTTTTCCAAATATCGCTCGACGAAGCCATGCAGCAACGCAACCCCTATTACAAGGATTTGGTGAAAGGAAAAATATTGCAACCTCTCATTCTGCAAAGTTTACCAAAGGGAGCGTTTGTTCGGTATATGAAGTCGGTGGGTAAGCTGGGTGGGCAGAACAAGGTTCCTCACCTAAAGAATGATAGAAGTATTGCCGATGAGCTAACCAAATATTTATAAGGATTTTTGTTGAACCTAGTCGGTAAGCGTAAGCTCAATGGCTAGATCATGGTAACTGTTGCGTCCCAGCATCCCTGTGAAATCACGCTTATACCAGTTACCTCCATGATAGCCCCAGCTATTGGATGCCCCCTGCTTCGTTGTTACAATAAATTTTGGTTCATACGAAATCCCCTTCTTTTTCTTCTTCTCTCCCATTTGGGTAAAGGTGTATTCGTGCCGATTCTCTTCAATTATTAACCATTCCAACGCAACAAAAAAACCATTTTGGGGGAATTGAAAGTTGTGGGGGCTAAGGTCAATTGTTACAGTTCTCAGCCCCCTTCGTGCTTTGGCAATAATATTCTTGTTGAGAAGTTCCTCTTCAGGCTCTCCTAAATCGTTGGCCGTTATCAGCCTTACGTTGAACTTTGCCGAGCGAATATACGAACGGGTTAAAATCCTGATCTGTTTTACAAATGGAGTTCGAGCGTACACTGGTTTGTAATCAAAATGATTTGCGTTTATCCATGAATACCCGTTGCTGGCGAATGTTTGGGATGCATCTTTAGGAAGCTTATCAACTACAATTTTGCGGCTGCTTTTGCGTGGTTTTACCACAACCTCCTCGATTTGATAATGCTTAGGTTCGAGCAGTACCTCAAGCTCACGGTCTTTTATGTCAACAGTTGTACTTGCATAGCCAATCGCCGAAATTATAATCTTTTGGTCGATAAATGATTACGGAATTGTGAAAGTTCCACTTACGCTTGATGTGGTGCCGTAACTTTTGCCATGGAGGGCAATGTTTGCATAGGGTACAGGGAGTTGAGTTGCCTTGTCGATAACCACACCAGTAACCTGTGAAAATACTATACTTACTGTAAGTTGAGCGAGGAGCAGAAGGAGTAGTTTCATTACAAGCGTCTATTTCTCCACCAACCTAATCCCCTTCTCCTCAAGGGTAATCAGTTTTGCTTTGTATAGCGCGCCAATGGCCTTTTTAAAAACCTTTTTGCTGATGCCAAGCAGGCCGTAAATATCTTCGGGGGCACTCTTGTCGGTTAGCCAAAGCACACCGTTGTTCTTCTCCAATTTGTCAAGGATGCTTTTCGAGATATCGTCAACCTTTTCGTATCCAGGCTTTTGTAGTATTAGGTCGATTTTTTCGTCGTCGCGAATTTTTTTGATATAGCCTTTAAGCTGCTTACCACGGTTGAGATGCCTAAAGACCTCATTTTCGTAAAGAATTCCCCAATGGGCGTTGTTCACAATGGCGCTGTAGCCCAAATCGGTTTTGTTGTATATCAATATATCTACCTCCTGTCCAACTTCATATTCGGGCGGGGTGTTATCTATAAACTTATCAACCTTTGCCGATGCGGCCAAACGGTTGGTCTCGTAATCAATGTAAAGCCCCACTACATACCACTTATCCACCTCCATGCGTTGCTTCTGTTCCTTGAACGGCACAAAAATATCCTTGGTTAGTCCCCAGTCGAGAAATGCTCCAGCGTGCGTTACCGAAACTACCTTGAGCAAGCCCATTTCACCCAGCTTAATCTTGGGCTCCTCTGTGGTGGCAATTATTCTATCCTCCGAGTCGAAGTAGATAAAAACATCAATGTACTCATCAACCTTGATGTCCTCAGGTACATAGCGGCGAGGTAGCAAAATCTCACCATGCTCACCGCCATCGAGGTAGCAGCCTATGCTAATTTTTTTTACAACCCGCAGGTTGTTGGTTTTTCCGACTTGTGCCATACTAGTAAATTTAACCCCAAAGGTACTGCTTTTTTGTGTTTTTTCAGATTATTAAAAATAGCCGATTGTAATTACCTGTTTGCAAGGAGTTAGATATGTATGGAAGAGGGAAAGGTTTAGCTTGCTGTAGGTCTGGAAGATAAATATTGGTTGACAATGGAAAACATCAAAATACGAACAAGCATTGTAAGTGGGTTAGAATCGCCTAAAAGCGGCTTCAACCTGTGGGTCGGATCCGGAATAACCTGAGTAGGAAAATCTCCAGTAAATGGCGCTGAAGTCGCGCTCAATGTGGCCAGTGCCCGAAAAATCGTCAAATGTGTTAGTGCCAATAAACTCAATTAGCGTGTCCGAAACGGTGGCATAGGTCTCAACCTGGAACCCCAGGTTGTAAAAATTCAAAATTTTTATCATTGTTGAGTCCGTCCCCTCGTAGTCGATGCTAACATTGTATTGCCGATACCCAGAAACAGACCCCTCTCCAAAGCATCTCCAAGTCCCCAGTATGGAATCTTCGGGGTAGCTGGGCTTATCGCAACTCTTTAGTAAAAAGGCTGTTGCAATTGCAATCAGAATTATTCTAGTCGGAATTTTCATAGTAGCATAGTTGCTGTAAATATCTGCAAATTATTGACCAAATGCAACAGTGCCTTTTTACGATGAGAGTATTCTACAATTATAATATCACATTATTGAGCAAACTCAAATTTCACCGTTTGCTTCAAATCGGGGTGCAGGCTATTAGCTACAGGACACTCCTTGGCCGATAGCTCAAGCAGCTTGCGCTCCTTTGGGCTGTAGTTGTTGTGCGGAAATGTTAGTTCCACAATCACTTCAACCACTCTTCTGGGGTTTGTCCCCATCACTTTTGTAATGCCCACCTTGGTACCATCAATGTCGAATCCGTGAGTGCGCGCAGCAATGCCCATTATGGTTAGCATACAGGTCCCTAACGATGTGGCCAGCAGGTCGGTGGGTGAGAAAAACTCCCCCTTTCCTTGGTTGTCGGGTGGCGCATCGGTTGTTAGCTTATTTCCCGATAGGGTATGCACTGCCTCGGTGCGGAGTTCGCCTAAGTATATAATGCTCGATGTTTTCATTTGTTTTGATGTTTAGTTTCAAGGTTCAAAGTGTACAAAAATAGCAATCTTTTTCTTGCCTAACGACTAACGCCAAAACTCATTGCTTGTTCGTTTCTGGTAATAAAATTCTTTGTTTGATATAAAATGTTTTGGGTGGATGTGAACATACTCTCAATTTATATGTTATAACATATAAAATATAAGGATTTATAAACTGAACTAAAAAACAACTAAAATTGCATTGAGATATGATTAAGATTGGAATTATTATTGGGAGTACACGACCAGGTCGCAACTCCGAGGCAGTAGCAAAGTGGGTTTACGAAATAGCCAAGCAACGAGATGATGCCCAGTTTGAGGTGATTGATATTGTAGATTACAAGCTGCCACTGCTCGATGAGCCAGTTCCACCTGCCATGAATCAGTACTCTAAGGATCATACCAAGGCATGGGCCGAAAAGATTGGCTCTATGGATGCTTTCATTTTTGTAACGCCGGAGTATAACCACGCACCAACGGGTGCGCTTAAGAATGCCATCGACTATATTTATGCTGAGTGGAATAACAAGGCTGCTGGTTTTGTTGGGTTTGGATCGGCAGGTGGTGTGCGTGCGGTTGAGCAGCTAAGGCAAATTATGGCCGAGCTGCAAATTGCCGATGTTAGAGCACAGGTTTCGCTATCGCTATTTACCGATTTTGAGAACTTCAGCGTGTTTAAACCCGCACCACATCAGGTCGATTCGGCAAATGCTATGATTAGTCAGGTGGTGGCTTGGGGCACTGCGCTAAAACCGCTCCGTAGCTAATGGCGTAAGCTGGCGACAAAAATATCTACACTTAACCCATTGGCCAATTAGCTAGTGGGTTTTTTTTCTAAATTTGGAGTGGAGAAAAAGAAAACTATGAAAATTGAGGATGAGCTTAAAGGCCGATTTAGGAATGAGTACCACAAGGGATTCATTAACCTTTCGTATACTGCTCGAAGGTTGAATTACGATTTTTTTAGGGAGTTGAAAAAGCATGGACTTACCGAGCAGCAGTACAACGTGCTGCGCATACTTCGGGGCTTTAAAGATGAGTCTCCCTTGAATGTAGGGTTTATTAAGGAACGAATGCTCGACCGCGACCCCGATGTTAGCCGCTTGGTTGATAGGCTACAAGCAAAAGGTTTAGTTACCAGCTCTTCGAATACAGCTGATAAACGTCAGCGTTCGATTGATATAACACCGGCTGGTCATGAGCTGTTAGCCAGCTTGCTTGCCTGGGAGAAGCATATTGAAACGCTTTTGGGCAATTTAACCCTCGATGAAGCAAAAGACTTGAATAGGCTTTTGGATAAGATTAGGGAATAAAAAAAGGGAGCGATTGCTCCCTTTTTAATATTTGGATGTATGAATTACATAACCAGACCAAGGTCGCACATAGCGTTGGCTACCTTCATGAAGCCAGCAATGTTAGCACCTTTTACGTAGTTAACGTAACCATCGGCCTCTGTACCGTACTGAACACAAGCACAATGGATATTCTCCATAATCTGCTTCAAGCGCTCATCTACCTCTTCGCGAGTCCAACCAAGTTTTTGGCTATTTTGAGTCATCTCTAAACCAGAAGTAGCAACTCCACCAGCGTTAGCTGCTTTTCCTGGGCCGAAAGGTATCCTGTTTTTCAATAATACTTCGATTGCTTCAGGAGTACAACCCATGTTAGAAAGTTCACTCACACAGATTACACCATTTTTAACAAGAATTTCAGCGTCGTCGCCGTTAAGCTCGTTTTGGATTGCACAAGGGATAGCGATATCAACCTTAACCTCCCAAGGTTTTTTGCCAGCAACGAATTTCGATCCTGCAAATTTCTTGGCGTATGGCTCAACTATATCTTGGTTTGAGTTACGAAGCTCTAGCAAGTAGTCAATTTTTTCGCCACTAATTCCAGCCTCATCGTAGATGTATCCATCAGGGCCAGAAATAGTAACAACCTTGGCGCCAAGCTCAGTAGCTTTTAGAGCAGCACCCCAAGCCACGTTACCAAAGCCAGAAAGGGCAACGGTTTTTCCTTTGAAATCGGTTCCTTTTGTTTTTAGCTGATGGTCGATGAAGTAGATACCACCAAAGCCAGTAGCCTCAGGACGGATAAGTGAACCACCCCAGTTAAGACCTTTTCCGGTAAGAACACCAGTGTGCTCGCCAGCCAGTTTCTTATACATTCCGTAAAGGAAGCCTATTTCGCGACCACCAACACCTATGTCACCAGCAGGTACGTCGGTTTCGGGGCCAATGTGCTTCCAAAGCTCAAGCATGAACGCTTGGCAGAAACGCATAATTTCGTTATCGCTACGTCCTTTAGGATTGAAGTCTGAACCTCCTTTACCACCACCCATAGGTAGGGTTGTAAGTGCATTCTTGAAGGTTTGCTCAAATCCTAAGAATTTAAGAGATGAAAGAGTTACGCTTGGGTGGAAACGAAGTCCGCCTTTGTATGGGCCAATTGCGCCGTTGAATTGAACGCGGTAGCCAATATTCACGTGAATATTGCCTTCGTCATCAGCCCAAGGCACTTTAAAAATAAAAATGCGATCGGGCTCAACGATACGCTCAATGATTTTGTGAGCTTCGAATTTTGGGTTTTGGTTGTAGATCTCCTCTACCGATTCAAGAACCTCGTGAACTGCTTGTAAGAACTCCTTTTCTCCGGGGTGCTTCTTCTCAAGATCAGCCATTATTTTCTTAACATCCATAACTGAAAAGTTTTAAGTGTTTATAACAAGAAAGACTTATTATTTTGATTTAAGGGATTTTGCCCTCTTGAAATCAGGTGTAAATATCCACACTTAAAACTAATTTTCAAAGGAAAAGCATCCTATAAAAATATGATATTAAACAGGTACAAAAGCACACCTCAAACGTTTGGATTTTGGTTGTTGGGCAAGCTATTTGCCTGTGGCCGGAAAACTACTCCCTTATTGTTCTTCCCATCGATATGGATCTGTAGTTCACTATCGAACCGAACGCATCTAATATATTCGGTTTCGTGGAACGAGGGTTGGTTATTAAGGTATTCAACATCGAAAATGCCGTCATTAATATAGGGGTTCACGGTAAGGTACCCAACCCTAAAGGATGTTAGGTTTTGAAAGAAGTGTGTTCCTTGGCTGGGATCGACCCTAAAATCGGGGAGCCCCGATTCTACAATTGCACGGGCTTCGGATATTTGCGACCACTTAATGGGGATTCCTAGCCAGGGGTCGCTGCTGCCCCAACGCCCTGGGCCAACCAGAACGTAGTTGCGCTTGGCATCCATATATAGCTGGTTTATTTCTTCAACCTGTTGTGCTATTATCTTTGTGCGGGCAGGGTCAAATTTGTTGGGTTTTACGTACACAATATCCTGTATGTGTTGAACCTTTCCTTGGCCCAAAGCCGATTCGGAATAAATAATGGACTCATCAAGGTTTGCTTCTTCCCAGGGAAAGTCGTCGGATAGTTCACTGGCCACTATGGGCCGAATCTGCAGTAGGTTAAATACTGCAGGCATATCCTTGGGAACGTTAAGGTTGGCAGCAAATTCAATTTCTACGGGGCAGTTCATCTCTTTCTGCCCAATGTCAAGTAAATCTCGCAGAATGGAAGCAAGAGGAAAGGTGTTGTATTTTAGTACGCTGGCAAATGTTACCAGTTTTCTTCCATTTCCCCATATGCCATCGTTTATTGAGCCGTTCTCGAAATCGTAGGTGGAGGCTACGTGAGAGAAATCGGGGTAGTTTTTAGCCTCGTCAATGGCAAGCCGGGTAATATTTACTCCATCATCCGTAGAGGGTGTAAAACTTTCAGGTCGCATATCGAGTGCGTAGAATATTTTTTGTGTTTCGCGCAGCGCCATATCGGGTTGCGAAACCTGAAGGATTTTTTTGGGAAACTGGGGCGAAAACCTAAGCGACACGCCTCCATCGACAATTAGCTTGCCAAGTCCGTATCCAACGGTTGCAATTCCATGTTCCGGTTTCTCGGCACCTATGGGGTAAAAATTTATCGAACGGGCAACACCCGATAGAGTGGGCAAAAAATATTGTTCATGCCGGTTTCCGCAAACTTCCTGAAGGATTATCCCCATCTTTTCCTCGTCAATTACATTGCTGGTGGCCACCATATATGCTTTGCTAGCCTTAAAGAACACGGAAGCGTACACGCTTTTAATGGCCTGAATTAGCATCGATAGCATTAGTTCCTTATTGTTGGTGTTGGGCACCATGTAGGTTGAGTATATACCTGCAAATGGCTGGTAGTGTGAGTCTTCGAGTTTGCTAGATGATCTTACGGCTATGGGCTGATTGATTACGCTAACCACTACTCTAAGATCCTCGATAAGCTTACTTGGCAGCTCTGCTGCAACAAATTTTTTAAGGATAGTTTGATCGGGAATGTTAGAAACGCCAATTTTAAACAAATTGTTACTTTCAATAAAATCATCGTAGAACTCAGTGCTTATAACCACCGTGCGCGGGATGGCAATAACCACGTTGGGGTACTTGTTGTACAGATGATTATCGCGTATTAGGGTATTCACAAATGCAAGTCCCCTTGCCTTTCCACCAATGGAACCGTTCCCGATTCGCGAGAAGAATTTGTAATCGTCGAACCTTTTACGGTCGAACATGGCGATAACCCCTCGACTTTTACTCATCCTATAAGCCGATATGGCTTGGTATAGAAACTTTCGAACATCATCGAGCGAGTCGAAATCTTGTAGCGAAAGGGGCTTGAAAAGTTGTGCTATGGAGAATAGAGCACGCGCATTAAGCCACTTGGATAGGTGGTCGCGGCTCGAATGATAGGTCAATGAATCATCGGGAACTGTATGCAGCAATTTTTGGAGTGCAGGAAGGTCTTCGGCGCGACAAACTTCTTTGTGCGTTTTTGGATTGTAGAACACAAAATCATCAAACCCAAAGTTGGAGATAATGTAATCTCGCATATCAATATTGTAGGTTTGGGAGTACTTATGTGAAAAACCAACGCCCAGCTCATCGGCATACTTTTTATTCCCAATACGTGAACTTTGGAGTAGGAATGGCATATTAGGATCCTCATCGCGTATCATTTTACAGAGCTTTAGCCCAAGCTTAGCTTTCTGATCGCGACGCTGGTTCACCTTAAAACTTACATCGGAGATTACTCCTAGAATATTTGGTTTATAACGGTTGTATAGCTCGATGGCCTCGGTGTAGTTTTTGGCTAAAATGATTTTTGGACGCCCCCTCATGCGGAGCACCCGCTTATGCTCATTCAGGGCCTCCTGCATGAAGCTGCGAGCTTGCCGCATTACCGTTTTGTAAAGGAGCGGGAGCATGGTGGAGTAGTAACGCACCGAATCTTCCACCACAATGATTGATTGAACCCCTACTTCAAGGATATCGTTATCAGCGTTCATTTTATCCTCAATGAGCTTTATTATGGCCAGCAGCAAGTCGGCATTCCCCAGCCAGCTGAAAATGTAGTCGATTCCGCTCAGATCTTCCTTCTCTAACCGGGCCGAAACCTCGCGCGAGAAATGGGTTAAAATAACCAAGGGGGTTTCGGGCAGGCGCTTTTTAATTTGCTTTGCCAAGTCGAAAGTATCCACATCGCCCACATTGAGCATAGAGATGATCAGGTCAATCTTCTCATCGCTATTAATTACATCAAGCGCTTCGCGAGCTGAGTGCACCTGAATAAAGCTGGGCGGATATCGTAGGCTAAGCGATACATACTCGTTAAATATCTGCTCGTCAATCCGTCCGTCCTCCTCAAGCATAAACGCATCGTAGTGGCTGCAGATAAGCAAAACCCTATAGATTCGTTTCTGCATAAGCTTATCGAATGCCGTTTCGGAAAAGTCGAGGGTGAAAGCAGTGCGGTAATCTTTTAGGCTTTGCATTGTAGGTTTTGTTGAGTTATGAAGATATAACGTTTTTCCCTTTCAATGTGTTTTGCAAATAAAAAATGCGGATTGATTTTTAACTACTCAATGACCTCCCTTATGGGTTTTCCGCTAGCTCCGCTTGGCCAACCAATCCCCATAAGGGTAGAGATGGTGGGAGCAATATCCGATATGTTAACAGGGGCCAAAACTTGTTTGCGTTTCATTTTCCAACCATACCAAATAAGCGGAACGTGCGAGTCGTAATTATAGGGTGAGTTGGCTGAGGTGATGCTTCCGTTTTTTTCTACCCAACCGGGTTCAAGGTTAATAATTACATCTCCCGAGCGGCGTTGGTTGAAGCTGTTTTGAAATTTCTCAAAAATACCGCTGGTGAAGTTACTCGATTGCAGGTTGTAAGCGGTTACGGCATTGGCAACGCCAGTAAATTGCAGCATAAATAGGCTAACCCTATCCTGAAAGTCGCGTAGCGAAAGGTTTGAGTCTTCAATTAACCTTCGGTTTAGGTAAATTTGTTTCTCTTGAAAACCCAACACCCAATTCCCCGTTCCGTATACCACGTTAAGATAGCTGCTAAGCAGCATTACTGCCTTCCCTGGTTCGAAATATCCTCCAGGGATTTTTGATTTTTCAAGATGTTCTGGAGTTGCTCCAACACCTTGGTCGGAGGTAACCACAAGTAGGTAGTTGTGTCGTCCAATTTCGTCGTTTAGGAATGAGATAAAATGCTCCATCTCCCTGTCGAGCCTCAGAAAAGCATCTTCGGTTTCGATGGCATGTGGGCCATACTTTTGCCCTATTCCGCGGGTGGGAACGAAGATGACCGACAGATAGTCTGTGTTGTTATCCTTGCCAAGTTCCTCGCCAAGGATTGCTGCAATGGCCATATCCTTTGTGTACGTATTGCCAAATGGGTTTTCAAAGAGTGGGGTGTAATCTTTTACGGGTTTTTTTAAGTGCTGTACTACACCTTGCATCATCCGAGCAAGTTTTTGGGTTATTCGTTCAAGGGCATTGGGATCCTTAACTGTGGCTGTGTCGGCCTCAAAATAGCTCTGCAAGGGGTTCAGCAAGTTCCAGTCGCGCTCTAAGTACATCTCACCAAATCCTTTTGCATTGAGAGAATCGACCCAAGCCGGTAGGCTATCAAGATAATGGGTATTGCTAATCCAAATTCCCCTTTCTTTATCGAGCCAGTATGCAGCATTGGCATTATGCCCGCTGGAAATTATGGCTGATGAGGGTTCTAAAGATATACCTATGACCTTAGATCGGGGATTGATCATCCTTATCTCATCGCCTATTGTGCTGGTGATTAGGTTTTTTGGTGAATACATTCCGTTGAAGTAGTTTCCACCAACGGTTTTTACTTTTGGGTCGGCTATGGCGTTTACCTCAGTTGCAGTAAGGGGATCGAACCACCGATTCGAAACAATACCGTGAACACTGGGAGTGGTGCCTGTGGCAATTGTGGCCAAACCGGGTAACGATTGTGTTAAAAGGTAGTTGTATCGGGCGTTTCTGCAAAATGTTCCCTCGTTCAGTATATGTTTAAAACCGCCCTCGCTAAACTTTTGGGAGTATCGCTGCAGGTAATCGTAGCGCATTTGGCTAACCACAACTTGTACAATAAGTTTTGGCTGTTCCGGCGGGATGTTGGGCTGTGCGGTTGCGCAAATGGTTGATATAAGAAATACAGAGAGAGCTAAAAAGCTAATGCGAAATGCGTTCATAACGAGATGCAGATTAGTATGTGGAAAAACAATGTCAACTCCCACAAAAATAGAAAAAAATGGATGGCTTTTACGTGCTAACGGGGTGTTGGTGCAAAAAGAATTTTTTGGATGTAGCTACGCCCGTTGAGGTTAAATTGCACTAGGTATACTCCGGCTGGTAGCGAAGGGTTTGGGGTCCAGCTAAAGCGCTGAATCCCATTTGTAAGGTTTTGATTTGTGATGGTTGCAACCTTTTGCCCCAGTAGGCTATGTATACTAACCTCGAGGGTTATGCTTTGCTTCAAGCTAACTTCGATGTTTAGGCTATGTGAAAATGGGTTTGGCCACACCCTAACCTCGGGGTAATCGTCTTTGTATGTTAATCCGAGGGGTGTAAGGTTTATTTGCACCGTTTTGTTGGCGTCAACCTCAATTTCATCGTTATACTGGTTGTATTCCGTGTGCGTGATGAAAAAGCTATGGTTCCCTTCAGGAACCTCAACAAATGTGGTAGAGCCATATTCATCGGTTTGCTGGCTTTGACCATTGAGGGTGATAGCTGCATTTGGGATGGGCGTATCGCCACTCAATATCTCAAAGGTGATATCGTACTTCATTCTCTCTGTGAGCACCACATCATTGGTAACTATATCATGAATGCTGTTAAGGGTTACTGAATGGGTTTGTTCATGGTAGCCATCGGCTTGGTATGTAACCTCCCAAGTCCCACTTTCAATGGGTCTAAAGTAGATGCCGTTGGCTGGGTTCGTTGTCACAAACGAATTGTCCTTATCGTGCCCTTCAATTGTAATTATTGCTTCAAGGGGTTCGTTATAGGTGTTGGTTACCATACCTTGAATCCCTGAAAATAAAAGTTCCATGTAGGTCAGCATGGCCTCCTTGTTGTAATCCCAAAAGTTGGGCAGGTCAGCGCTGGGGGGGCATTTAGTATCTGATATTTCAAGGGTAATCTCGCGGCAGTGGTGGTTGTAGTTCATGTAGTCTTGGCGGCTACCTTCAACCACGTACCAGTCTCCACCGTGTGTAATACCATTGTCCCATCCGGTGAAGTAGCCTGCTGGGCTATTGGCCTGAGCCAAGTCGGCATAGTGCCGACTAATGGTTTTGAACCAGTTGTGATCGGGATGCGGATTGTCGGAACTTTCCCAAGCATCCCAAGGGAAGTTTGCCAGCTCGATACCACCATGAAAATTGGCCGACAGGACAAAGTTCCTTTCCTCAGCAAAGTCCATCATGGCTATCGTTTCGGTCTGATAAGGACCGTTGGGGTTTTCGCCAACCCTAGGGTCGGGGAAATTTCGGTTTATATCGTAGTTATTTGCATTGTAGCGTCGAGATCCTGATACGGTATTGTTGCCGTAGTAGTAAGTGCCATCGGGGTTAGCATTGGGATTGATGTAGATGGCGATATTGTTCACCAGATTGGTTACCCTATCGATGGTCCCATAGTTTGATAGTAGATAATCGATAAGTCTTAGCATTAAGATATAACCCGTTGTTTCATCGCCGTGCATGGTGCTGGTGTAAAAGAACTCAAGTTCGGGCTCATTGTCAAGTACATTATCGGAGATTTTCACAACGTATAGTTTCCGTCCTTTTACCGATGTCCCTATACTATCGAGTTTGCAAAGGTTGGGGTAATCCTGCTCGAAACGCTTCATCATTTCGCGATAAACCTCGTAGGTTGGGTACCTGTCCCAGCTGGCCATATCATCAATAGTGTTGGCCATTACAATACTTTTGGCGTTAATGCTGGGGTAGGGGAGAATATCTATGGCGTAGCCAAGCTTACTAAATCTTTCAAACTCGGCATTACTTGCGTATGCATAAATTGTATCACCAGCAATTTTATCAATTGATACGGTTTGGGTGATAATGCTGTTTACCCTATCTTTGTTGGGCTCAATAGTCCTAAAGTAGTGATCTTGCGCCCATACCATGGGGGTAGTTGCAATTAGGATAAATACAATGGCTAGCCGAATTTTCATACCGTAAGGGCTAAGGTTTAGTACTTTGGGTCAAGAGTTACTCTTTCCTTTTTATAAGTCTGGTGCCAAGGTATATAACGAATGCCACAAGGAATACTAACGATATCCCAGTTAAAAATCCACGGGCAAAATCGGTTAGGTTGGAGTTATCGCCTCGGCCCCAAATCAGCACAAGGCTAAAGATGACAACTCCGATAATCCCTATGGTTGTGGCTATTTTTTGCATTTTTTGTTGATTTAGTTACACATTGAATCGAATGTGAAGAATATCGCCATCGTCAACAATGTAGTTTTTACCCTCGATGCTCAGCTTTCCTTTCTCCTTGCATGCCTGTTCGGAGCCAAGTGTAACAAAATCGTTGTATTTCATCACCTCAGCACGGATAAAGCCACGTTCCAAATCGCTATGTATGGCACCAGCTGCCTGAGGAGCTGTGGCTCCACGCTTGATGGTCCAGGCCCGAATCTCCTTAGGGCCAACGGTAAAAAATGTTTCAAGCTCCAGCAGTGAGTATGCTGCGCGAATAAGCTTGTTTACGCCAGGTTCCTGTAGCCCAACATCCGAAAGGAATGCTAATCTATCTTCCATACTCTCCAACTCGGCAATCTCGGCCTCCATGGCGCCAGCAATAATAAGTATTTCGGTATTCTCCTCCTTTAAAAACTCTTTAACCTGCTCAACGTACTTATTGCCATTAACAGCTGAGCCCTCGTCAACATTACAAACGTAGATTACGGGTTTGGTCGAAAGTAGGAATATATCGGCGATGTATCGCTTATCGTCGTCGCTAACGGGTGCGGTTGCTGCATTTTGGAACGATTCCAGGTGATCTTTGTATACATTTAGCACTTCGATGCCCTTTTTTGCATCCTTATCGCCCGATTTAACAACCTTTTCGAGGCGCTGAATCTTTTTCTCAACCGACTCCAAGTCCTTAATCTGCAGCTCAAGGTTTACGGTTTCGATATCGCGAATTGGGTTTACTGAGCCATCCACGTGGGGTAGGCTCTCATCATCGAAGCAACGAATTACGTGGATTAGGGCATCGCAGTTGCGGATTTCGGACAGGAACTGGTTGGCCCCTTTATCAGATCGCCCTGAGCTTTTGGTTAGCCCGGGAATATCTACAATCTCAACGGTTGTGGGTATTATCTTCTCTGTGGGCTGATATTTTTCCAACTCCTGCAAGCGGGCGTCGGGAACGTTAATTATGCTTAGGTTGGTCTTGTTGCTGAACGAAAATCCGCTGGCCTCGGCCTTGGTGGCCGACATACAATTGAAGATGGTTGATTTGCCCACGTTGGCAATCCCAATAATTCCGCACTGTAAACTCATTTGTTGCTTGTTTTTTAATTTGAGTGCAAATTTAGCTTGAATAATTGGGATTTAGATAAGCCAAAGTAGAAATTAGTTTACGAGCGAGCAAAAGAATATGGCGAGTAGATTGAGGAATTATTTCTGTTTGATGGGTTAATAGCGTAAAAAAAATGAGGTTGTCCTAAAGTACTCTTTGGACAACCTCATTAGTATTATTAGCATCTCTGCATCTTTGCGAGAGATTTTTATCTACATATGTATCACCTCACCATATGCAGCAGCAGCGGCCTCCATAATGGCTTCGCTCATGGTTGGGTGTGGGTGGATGCTCTTGATAAGCTCGTGACCAGTGGTTTCTAGATTGCGTGCAACAACCATTTCGGCAATCATTTCGGTTACGTTGCCTCCAATCATATGGGCACCCAGTAGCTCTCCGTATTTGGCATCGAATATTAGCTTAACAAAGCCATCGCGCATTCCTGCTGCAGTAGCTTTACCCGATGCAGTGAAGGGGAACTTACCAACTTTAATCTCGTAACCTGCTTCCTGTGCAGCTTTTTCGGTCATCCCCACCGACGAAACCTCGGGGCTAGTGTAGGTACAGCCAGGGATATTCTTGTAGTTTATTGGGTGAACCTCCATCCCCGCAATCTTCTCAACGCATGCAATACCCTCGGCCGATGCCACGTGGGCAAGCGCTGGGCCCGGGATGATATCGCCTATGGCGTATACACCTTCCACGTTGGTGCGGTAGTACTCATCAACCTTAACCCGACCGTTCTCCATCTCAACGCCAACATCCTCAAGGCCTATTCCCTCGGTGTTTGGCGTGATGCCTACGGCAGAAAGTACGATCTCGGCTTCAACCACCTCTTCACCCTTTTTGGTTTTAATGGTAACCTTGCAAAGGTCGCCGCTGGTATCAACCGACTCAACCGATGCGTTGGTCATCACCTTAATCTTATTCTTTTTGAATGAGCGTTCTAGGGTTTTGGAAACCTCTTCGTCCTCAACGGGAACAATGTTGGGCATATACTCAACCAGCGTTACCTGAGTACCAATGGAATTGTAGAAGTAGGCAAACTCGCTGCCAATGGCGCCAGAGCCAACAACCACCATCGATTTTGGCTGCTTGGGCAAGGATAGGGCTTGACGGTAGCCAATAATTTTTCCACCATCCTGCTTAAGGTTGGGAAGCTCACGTGAGCGTGCTCCAGTAGCAAGCACTATATGCTTTGCGCTTACCTCTTGGGTTTTCCCATCGGAGTCGGTAACAACCACCGTGCTCTTATCCTTAAGTTTACCAAATCCATTGATAACTTCAATCTTATTCTTTTTGAAAAGGAACTCGATACCCTTGCTCATATTGGCAGCCACATCGCGGCTACGGGCAATCATCTTCTCAAAATCGGGTTTTACGTCGCTGGCTACCACACCATACTCGGCTGCGTGCGATGCGTACTCGAACACCTGAGCACTCTTGAGTAATGCTTTGGTAGGGATACATCCCCAGTTAAGGCAAATACCGCCCAGGTTTTCCTTTTCAACAACGCCAACCTTCATTCCCAACTGGCTTGCACGTATTGCGGCTACATATCCTCCAGGACCACTGCCTACAACAAGTAAATCGTAATTCATAATGGTATGTGTTTGATAGTTATATATATCGATTGATAAATATTGTATCCATTGAATAAGGTAAAAAAACAATAATAAGCGAATAAGGTTATGCTATCTCTTTGATTATAGATTACTAAGGTAAAAAAAACTGAAATAAGGTTTTATTCTACAACCAAAAAACCTTATTTAAATCCATAAACCTTAGTAAGAAAACTGTCTACCAAATCAATCAACCTTATTCCCTTATACTTAAGAATCAATAACCTTATCCCGAAACTCAAAGAACTAAAACTATTTTGGTTTCAGCGTTTTCTGATAAAAATGCATAAATTCATCATACTCCTCCTGAAAGGTTTTCTTTTTATGATGCTCAGGTTGATTCAGAATATACTTACATACAGAGTCAACATCTGCCTTAGAAACCGAAAAAGCAGAAGATGAAGACTGCCAAGCAAAATTACCAACACATAACTTATTCTCATTAATAAACTTTGCCGAACTATTCGCAACAATAGTTCCTATTTCTTCTTCAGATAAACTTGGCGAGCGCGATATGAGAAAATGCATGTGTTCTGGATTTGCATAAATTGCGTACATCTTACAATCGTTGTTGTTAACAATTCCAGTTATATACTTCTCAATTCTTACTCTATTTTCCTCGTTAATCAAAGGAAGTCTTTGAAAAGTAACAAAAACAAAATGAGTATAAAGGTTATTGTATTCTATTTTCATTTATCTGGTAGCTTACGCTTTACTCAACTTAATGCTAACAAATATCTGTTTGAATAGTTTAGCCACAGCAAATATAGCCACTAAAACCATAATTATGGTAGCTCCCGATGGTACGTTCATATTATAGGAGAGAAGCAGGCCGCCAATAGCACCAATAAATCCAATGCCAATGGAGGCGAAGATTATCTGGTTAAACCTTTTAGTGAATAGGTTGGCTGTGGTTGGTGGAATGGTAAGCAGCGATATTAGCAAAATAATCCCCACCATACGAATGCTAAGGACTATAGTTAGCGCCAAAAATCCTTTTAAAATGTATGAAAAAGTTTTTACGGGAATCCGTTGCGTTTTGGCAAAATCGGAGTCGAATGCGAGGTATAGAATTGATCTGTAAAAAAGTAGGAAGAAGGCCACCATAACTATGTTTAGCGTTAGCAAAAGCCATATATCGGTGGCGGAAACGGTAAGTATTGAGCCAAAGAGAAAGGTCATAAGATTTGGCGAGTAGCCCGGGGTAAGGTAAATAAAGAATATCCCAATGGCCATACCCACCGACCACAGTATGCCTATGGCTGAATCTTCGCGAACAGCCATTCGTTGGCTAAGCGCTTCAACTCCAAAGGCCGAAAGCACAGCAAAGGCAGCTGCTCCGGCAAGCGGATTGATTCCGAGAAAATAGGCAATACCAATTCCGCCAAACGAGGCGTGGGTAATACCTCCGCTAAGGAACACAAGCCTTTTGGCAACTATATATGAACCAACCATTCCGGCAGCAACTGATATTAGCAGTGCAGCCACAAAGGCGTTGACTACGAATTGGTACTGGAAGAAGTTTGTGAGTGTGTTTAGCATTTTTTGATATATGTTGCTTGTCTCAGGAGATTGGCGCTACTTGCCAAGCTAACAAGATCAGTTATTAGTTGTGCTTTCCCAAAACCGTATGTGGTACGGGGCCGTGAGCAATAATCTGTATAGGGCAATCGTAAGCAGCCAATTGCTCTGATGTTATTGAGTTGGATGGATGGTAGTGCAAGTTTCGGTTTACGCAGGCTATTGTTTTCACGTGCGATGTGATTGTACCCAGATCATGCGATACCATAACTATGGCCATATCCTTATTCAGCTCCTTAAGCAATTCGTATAGCTCCTTTTCAAACTTATTATCAACAAAAGTATTGGGTTCATCCAAAATAAGTAACCTTGGGTGCGATACCAAGGCTCTGCTAAGGAATGTACGTTGTAGTTGACCACCCGAGAGTTCGCCTATGGTGCTGTTTCTTAAATTGGCAATGCCAATCTTATCGAGCATTTCCAGGGCTAACTTTTTGTCGGATGCAGTGTAGCGGCCAGCCATTCCCTTTTTGCTCATCAAGCCCGAGAGCACCACCTCGAGCACGGTGATGGGGAATTTTTTGTCGATATTAACCGATTGTGGAAGGTAGCCGAACAAGGTTTCGTTGGATGAGGTGGGATAGTAAATCACATTACCCTTGATGGGCTTGAGTTCCCCCAATAACAATTTTAGGAGCGTGGTTTTTCCTCCACCATTTGGCCCAATTACGCCAATAAAATCGTTGTCAAAAATATCGAGGTTTACATCCTTTAGTATGATGTCCTCGTTGTAACCTACCGATGCAGAGCTAATTTCGAGTATTTTAGGCATTTAGTGTAATGTTTTTGGCATTCTCTTCTTAGTACCTACTCACCATTCAGCGCTTTTCGA
>DDWD01000045.1:25249-26228 GCA_002345825.1 Bacteroidales bacterium UBA2295 | reverse complement strand
CACTATTGGTGTTCTCGATAGCGACGAGGTGGATCTGACCAATCTACAGCGTCAGGTAATATACACCACCAACGATATTGGCAAGCCAAAGGCATTGGTGGCAAGCCAAAGGCTTAGGCAGATGAATCCCGAGATACAGGTTAAAACTCATCTTGTAAGACTCCATAAGGATAATGCATTAGAAATCATCAGAAATTACGACTTGGTAATTGACTGCACCGACAATTTCCCATCGAAGTTCCTAGTTAACGATGCCTGCCTGATGCTTAAAAAAACCTGTATTATTGGTGGGGTGCTACGTTTTTCGGGACAACTCTCGGTATACAATTATAAGGGTGGACCAACATTTCGCTGCCTACTGGCCGAGGAACCCGATCCGCTGGAAGCCCCATCGTGCTCTGAGGCGGGTGTAATTGGAATGATTCCCGGAATCATTGGATCGATGCAAGCATTGGAGGCGCTAAAGGTTATTACGGGTATTGGCAAAACCCTCTCGGGCCGATTGCTTAACCTCGATGGGCTTACCATGACTTTCGATGAATTTGAAATAACGCTTAATCCAGATAATCTAAAGATAAATGAACTTAAAGAGTACGAATACTCCTGCCCCGACAGTATTCTGAAGGGTAGAGAGATTGATGGGAAGCAATTCCTCGAAATGATTAGCTCCCAAAACCCACCCTTTGTAATGGCGTTTGCCGATGATGACAACCCTCTGAGTACACTGGGGCAGCAATGGGATACCATTCCGCTATACGAGCTACCCAATAAAGTACCCAAGCTTCCACAAGACAAAAAAATTATACTGGTATGCGAGTTTGGGCTTAAGAGCCAGGCTGCTCTAAGATTTTTGGTTAGCAAGCACAATTTCAATAACGTACTAATTTTAAAAGATGGGGTAACCCATCTGAAGATGGTTTAAATTTAACCTCATAGCAGCTCAGCTTTAGTAAATTCATGGTATATTAGCACTACCAAT
>DDWD01000045.1:0-25194 GCA_002345825.1 Bacteroidales bacterium UBA2295 | reverse complement strand
AGCCCACTATTTGAGGCCATAACCATTGAAGCAAAGAATTTTGGAGTACGAGGAGCCACCGTATTTCAGGGTGAGATGGGCTACGGTGCCAGTAGCAGGTCAACCTCAATTAAATTTTGGGAATTGGCGAGCAAGTACCCCGTTGTTATCCAACTAATTGACGAACGCGCCAAGGTGGAGCGTTTTCTCTATCATATCAAGCCTTGGTTCGAAGAAGCGCAAAAAGGGCATATGGTAACCATTAGCCCTACTGAAATTGTGCTTTGCAAGGGGGGAAACGAGAATTGCTAAGGGCTACGCTGGGCTCGTATCAGTGAATTAACAAAATAGTTACGTGCAAGTAACAAAGGTTACATTATTTGTTATACTTTTATAATCAATATGTAGCTGATTACTCAACTCTTAAATCAATTTTTAAAAAAAGTGAAATCATTTTTCAAACGTTTATCTATATCACTAAAAATCTGTTTTTTAATTACACTTCTGCTTGAACTAAATGGTGTTAAGGCTCAACCTAAGGACATAAACCAATTAAAAGATAGTATAGGTTTAGAAATACAGAAAGCAAAAGATAATCAGGAGCAGCTAAAAAATTTACTAGTTACCATCAGCAAAAACAGGCGCAACCTAAAGGATCAATTCATCCCTTTAATGGAGCAGTATATTGAGCATACCGAAAGGGTAAACTTTAAGCCTGGACTTATGGAAGCTCTTGATAGGCTTGGGCATAGAGAGAGACAGGAGGGCAACTACGCTAAAGCAATTAATTACCATCTGCGATCGCTTGATATTGCAACCGAACTGGCCGACAGTAGCCAGCTGGCCTATAACTATTCAAATCTGGGACAGGCATACCGACGCCAAGATTACAATGCCCTTGCCCTTCAGTATTTTCACAAAGCCCTGGAAGTTCAGCAAGCGTTGGGCGATAACCAGGGTGTTTACTTTACACAAAACTCCATTGGTGCAACATACTTTGCACAGGAAGATTACCCTGAAGCCCTTTACTATATAGATCAGGCTGTTGAGGCATCAAAGGAGTATGATGATAAGCGCTCACTGTCGTTCAACTACGGGTGCCTTGGTGAAATATACCTAGCACAGAATATGGTCGACTCGGCCATTAACTACTTCATACTATCGCGTAAGTTAAAAGTTGAAACAAACCAAACCGAAGGTATTGCTGTTGCCGACCACCTACTTGGACAAGCCTACTTTGCTAAAGGGCAGTACAGTAAAGCCCAAGCGGAGTTTGAAAAAGCACTGCCAGTGCATATACAAACCAACAACAAGCGCTATCAATCGCTATGCCTAGCATACCTTGGAAAAATTGATATTCAGTTAGGAAGGTTAGAATCGGCTTGGAATAATTTGAGCCAAGCTAAAGAGATTGCGCTTTCAGTTCATTCACTTGAAAATTTAGTAAACATCGAAGCTGCGTTAACAGATTACTACAAAGCCAAAAACAATTTCGCAAAGGCTTTTGAGGCGTTTGCTAATAGCTATGCATTCCGCGACAGTATAATATCGGCCAAAGCTAAACGTAATGTGCAAGCACTCGAAATTGAGTATCAAACCAAGAAAAAGGAAAATGAGATTGAGCTGCTCTCCAAGGAAAACATTATTAAGTCGCAGAGGATAAGGATAGGAATAACCCTTCTTGTTCTACTTGTCACCGTTTTTGGGCTAATAACAACGATTTACCTCCAACGACAACGGAATGCTAAAGTGCTAGCAACAGAACTCCAGCATAAGCTATCGCGCTCGCAGATGAATCCTCATTTCGTTTCAAACGTTATGGCTAGTATCCAAAAACAACTACTGGGCAACAATCTCGAAAAGTCGGCAGAATACCTTGGCAAATTTGCTCAGCTTAACCGGGTTGTTCTAGAACACTCAATGGTGGACAAAATCCCTCTCGATGAGGAAATTACAATGCTATCTAACTATCTTGAATTTGAAAAACTCCGCTTGGGCAATGCCTTTACCTTTAGCATTGAGGTTAATGATAATCTTGACACCGAGATGATATCAATCCCTCCCCTATTCATCCAACCATTTGTTGAGAATGCAGTAAAACATGGCGTAAAAGATATGGATGGGGATGGGGAAATTTTAATAAAACTAACTGACCTGGATACTCAGCTAAGAGTTGAGGTAATTGACAATGGCAGAGGAATCAGCACAACCGAAAGCAGAGATAGCAAGCACAAGTCTCGTTCGATGGAGATTGTAAAAAAACGACTCCAACTTCTCACACGTAATTACGGCAAAATTCCAAGCCTATCGATCGAAAGCAACTCGCCCAGCTCAGGGTTGCATGTTACCCTTAACCTTCCAATCATTTCGTAATTATGGCAACAGATAATCTTAAAGCAGTTATCATTGACGATCAAGAGGATATGCGGAATATAAACCGTAAGATGCTGCAAAATAATTTCTCTGAAATAGAGGTTGTAGGTGAAGCCGATAGTGTTGACACAGGGGTTGAGCTGTTAAAGAAAACCCAGCCCGACCTTGTTCTCCTTGACATAGAGATTAAAGGGGGTACCGGGTTCAACATACTGCAAAAAACAAGACCCTACAACTTCATGGTTATCTTCATAACTGCCTTTGATGAGTTTGCCATAAAAGCCATTAAATTTAGTGCGATAGATTATATTCTTAAACCCATAAACGAAACCGAGTTTTGCGCTGCCATCGAAAGCGCCATATCTACCTATGAGCGCAACAGAGTGGAACTTCAAGTACAGAACCTGCTCGACCACGTTGAGGATAAGGGTAAGAATCGAAGGATAATTCTGCGCACCATGGAATCGATATATCTTGTTGCTCTCGAGGATATCGTTCATTGTGAAAGCGACAATAGCTACACCACCTTTTATCTTGCTGATAATAAAGAGATTCTCGTGTCGCGCGGTATTAAGGAGTACGAGCAAATGCTTTCGCCTTACCGTTTTTTTAGGCCTCATCAACGCTACTTGGTTAACCTCAACCATGTTGAGCGAATTGACAAGAACGATGGAGGCTCAATCATTTTAAAGAACGGCAATTCAATCCCTATCTCCCATCGCCGGAAGCAAGCCCTTTTAGATTTCCTCAAAGGATAACGGTTTCAAAAGCAAACCATACGTTTTCAAATGTACCGATAAGGGTTTGGTACTTTTTCTATTCTTTTGTAAAAAATATAACTACTAATAAATCAACCTACAAAAGAGTATGAAATCAAAAACTATTAACCTAGCATTAGCCTTAGCCCTTACCCTTGGCCTGGCAAGTTGCGACCCGCTTGGTGTAGACACAGGTTTGTCAACCATTGAAATCACTGAGGATATTACCGAGTCCGTAACCTGGGAATCGGGAAAGACCTACTTAATTGATGGTACCATTAGGGTTAGCGGAAACATTACCATTGAACCCGGAACCATAATTGAATTCACAAACGATGCAACCCTCGAGTTTGCATACTGGGAAAACGATTACGCAACGGTAACAGCCATTGGAACCGAGGACGAGCCAATTATCTTTACCTCGGCAAGTTCATCGCCAAAGGCAGGTGACTACAACGGGCTAAACTTTTATAGTGGCGCAAATAATTGCGTTTTTAGGCATTGTGTTTTTGAGTACGGCGGAAAAAATGAATTCAATGGTTACATTTACATTGAGGATACCAGCGTAGAGTTTAGCTGCTGCCAATTCCGCAATATCAGCAATAACGCAATTAATCTTAACTACGAAGGAGCTTTCAGCACATTTGAAAACAACACCTTTACAAACATTGGCAAACACGCCATAAGTATCGCAGCAAATAATGCCCATACCATTGGCGCCAACAATAACTTTCAGGTGTCCTCAGGCTATGGTATTTACCTACCAGACGCATGGGATTTTGATGCCGCAGGAACATACACCTGGCTTGCTCATAACGCACCCTACATTGTTGACGGAAACCTACGCATTGGTGCCGATGGAAATGGGGTAAATCTAACAATTACCCCAGGTGCTGTTATTAAATTTACTGCTGGAGCAATTATTGAAGCTGCCTACTGGGATGATGATTTTACCAAAATTATTGCAAAAGGAACTGCTGAGGATCCCATACTTTTCACATCCAACAGCTCATCACCAACCGCAGGCGATTACCACGGAGTTGACTTTTTTACAGGCGCACGTAACTGCGAGTTCGACTATGTTACGTTTGAATATGCCGGCCCTAACGACGACTACTATGGCGCAATTACAATTGAAAACACTAGCGTAAAATTCACCAACTGCACCTTTAAAAATTTCAAGCATAGCGCATTTAAACTTGAAATAGGTGGCCAGTTTACCCAGTTTACTGGTAACACATTTACTAGCATTGGCAAGCACCCCATACAAATACGCCCCAATTACGTACATACCATTGGTGCCAATAACACATTTAATGCTGCAGCAAACACGGGCATTTTAATTAGTAATGACGAAGAGTTCGATAAGCAGGGTACATACACCTGGCTAAACCATGATGCGCCATACATTGTTGAAGGAAACCTGCGCATTGGAGCAACAGGCTCGGGGGTAAATTTAACTATTGCTGCCGGGACAACGTTCCAATTTATGAACAACGCCATACTTGAAATACCTTACTGGGATGACTCATACGCAGTTATTAGAGCCCAAGGTACAGCCAACAACCCAATAGTATTTACATCAAACAGCCCATCGCCAGCCAAAGGCGATTGGTGGGGTATTGATTTTAGAAGAGGTTGTATTGGCAGCTCATTCGATTACTGCGAAATTCTTTACGCCGGATCAAGCGATTACTGGGGAGCAGTTAATCTGGTTGACGAGGCAGGATCGAACCCAGTTTCGTTCACCAACTCACGCATTGCTCACTCAGGTAGTCATGGTATTACAGTTGATGCTGAGTCAACACTTGACTACAGCAGTATAACCTTCGAGGATATTGACGGAAACAATTACGTTGTGCTATAGGATCACAAACCCAGTAAGGGCGTTGAAACAAATCAACGCTCTTTTTTTGTTCCCTATTCAATGTATGAAAAAATAGTAAACCCAAAAGTTGAAAAAGTTTTTTTCATATCTTTATCAAACAAAACTAAATCACAAATAAAAATGAGCCCTACAATCATTATTATTATCGCAGCAGTTTTACTACTGCTGATTATTACTGGGATGTATAACAACCTTATCCGCAAGCGCAATGAGGTTGATAATGCATTTGGTGGTATGGACGTGCAGTTAAAAAAACGCTACGACCTAATCCCCAACCTGGTGGCAACCGTGCAGCAGTACGCCAGCCATGAAAAAGATTTGCTCGAAAAGGTTACCCAGCTTAGAGCAAAAGCCACCGACAAGCAAATGACTGCCGACGAAAAGGTGGAATTAGACAACCAGATATCGGGCGCTATGCACGGAATTATGGTTGCTGTAGAGAATTACCCTGACCTTAAGGCCAGCGAGAACTTTATGAACCTACAGCGCACGCTTAACGAGGTTGAGTCGCAAATTTCGGCCGCACGCCGTACCTATAACGCCGTTATTACCGACTACAACAACGCCATTCAGGTTTTCCCAAAAAGCATTATTGCCAGCATGATGGGGCTAAAACGCAAAGAGGTATTCGTTATCCCCGAAACCGAAAGGCAAAACGTGAACGTAAAGAATTTATTCAACTAAGTTCTTCTTCATTTTCTTTTTCACTTCAAACTAATGCTACACAAAATGTTGTAGCATTAGTTTTATACAAAACCCTAACAATTAACCATAAAAGTCAATAACGATGATTGAACGCAAAGAGCTTGAAAACCTTTACGAAAACGAGTTGCAAAACAAGCTAAAAGGGCTCGAAAGCCTAAGAAAGAAGGTTAAAAGAGGTCAAATATTCGGTTTTCTACTAATAATTCTAGCATTTATCTTTTTTGCACCAGTTACCGCTGCTCTTGAAGAATACAACAGCGAGGCTCTTCCGTTTGTGGTAGTTGCACCCATAGCAATAATTGGCGCAATAATCCTTTTTCGTACTTACAAAAAGAAAAAAATATATCGCGAGAGATTTAAAAACGAAGTTGTTAGCGAAATAGTTAAGGCTATTGATCCTACCTGGAAGTACAACCCCGACCAGTATATTACCAGCTCCGAATATCGTAGCAGTGACCTGTTTAGACAATCGGTCGATCGATACAGAGGGGATGATTTAATCAGCGGGAAAATTGAAAAAACCGATTTTAGGTGTTCCGAGCTGCACACTGAGTACAAAACAGTAACCACCGATAAGGATGGTAGGCGAAAAGAAACCTGGCATACCATTTTTAAGGGTCTTTTCTTTCATGCCGATTTCAATAAAGAAATCAAGGGCAAAACCTACATTGAACCTGATACGGCTGAACGACTTTTCGGAAAATTTGGGCAAAGCTTACAAATGAGTTCAAAGGGCAAGTTGGTGAAACTCGAAAATCCTGAGTTTGAAAAGATTTTTGCCGTTTTTGGTACCGACCAAACCGAGGCGCGCTACATCCTCACCCCTACCATTATGGAGGCACTGGTAAATATCTACAAAAAGTATAAGCGAAAAATGCACCTCTCGTTTATTGGATCTAGGGTTTACGTTGCCATGAGCTTCAACAAAAATCTGTTTGAACCCAAGATATTCTCATCGGGTGTTAAGTTTAAGGATATTGAGTTTATGTACAACCTATTTGAAATAAACCAAATTATTATTCACGAGCTAAATCTGAATACCCGAATTTGGACTAAGGAGTAATATCTTATCCACAGATTTACACAAATTTCCTCAAAATTTTTATTTGAGTTAATTTGTGTAAATCTGTGGACAATCTAATCTACACTTTCAAGCCAACCCCATACGCTTTCAAATACTCACCAAGCTGCTAGGATTTGATGCAGTACATTTGATTAACAATGAACTGTAATATGATAAACCAACAATGATACCCATAAAAATTCTAGCAACCCTAATCGCTGTAATGCTTTGTTCCAACCTGTCCAAAGCTACAGAAGATCAACTTAACGTAAATTCCGAGTTTTACACCCATGTGCAATTTAGCAACCCACTGTTCCAAAGCATTTCAAGTGCTTTTATTGTTAAGGCAGGCGTGGCCTACACCCTACCCCAGGCCAACTTGCCCCTTATCGAATCGGAAAAGTTATTCCTCGTCTCTGGAAATTCTGCAACACCGTTCAACAGCGAGTACGAGCTAATCACCTCACCCCAGTTCGTAGCATCCATACACGGCAGTTACAGGCTAAAAAGCAACGCCGAGGCCGAGGCCTTTCACAATCTCTTTAGTTTAATTGATATGCGTTGGTCGCGAACCAGCTTTTACCAGCAGGGCAACTCGTGGTACTTTGTCCGCAATACTTTTTTTGATGATGTTGAGTTCTGGCGAATTGATACCGACGATAGCGGCAAAGTGCAAACCATAGCTTACGAAAGCAGGATGGAAATTACCATTCCCGACCAGGTTGTAGAACCCGATGAAAGGTCGCCAGTACTTGAGCATCAAGCCGATATAAAAATAACACCTGCTCAGCTCGATGCTATGAAGCAACACATAAATAGCAACATCAGCTTTACCCAAAGCGTGAATAGGCTAACCGATTACACCATTAGCCAAATATCCAACGCCATCATTTGTGAGCACAACTTTAACATTGACGAAGTATATACCGATGACGAGGGGAACTCATATAGCTCAACTCGGGTTAGCCTTGTAATTAGCGTAAATCATAATGGCGAAGAGGGTTTCTTCGAAACGCATACCGATGTACTTACCTCATCAATATTTCTTGGGTCTATCAGTCCGAAATTCACCCTAAAAACCGATGAGGATGCACAACTTTTTGAGACGATACTCGACGAGATAACCCCATTTTACGAGCCCAAGAAGGAGCGCCTGCAAAAAGATAATGCTTGGTTCTTTATTCGCGACGAGAGCTTTGGCGATAACAAGGGTTTTGCGGTAACCATCGACTCAAACGGAAAAATACAGCAAATTACCCATAGCCGCGAGCTAAGCGTTGAAGTACCTGTTGTTGAGATTGATGAGAATACCGTTGAGTGGGGTTTTAGGCTGCTACAACCCGAAACCACCAACCTTGAAATTTCAGAGGGCACACCCATTGAATTTGCCTTTGAGTTTAATGCCGAGGCGGCTAATCACCTTGGTGCCTGGGTAATGTCGCAGTTTAATGGCGATATGATGGATATGGAATATGGTGGACTTTCATCGCCCTTCTACGGGCACGTTCCAGCACATTTACTAACGCAGGGCAACCACACGCTAGGCGTTTACCTAATGCGCCCCGGCAACGATACCGAAACCGCCTATGGCAAAGCCATAGTAAACATCACCGTAAAACCCTTTGATGATAATGGTATTGAATGGGGCATTAAGCAGGAAGAGCCTAAAACCACAACCCTAACAATAAGCGAAGGGCAATCAGTTCCAGTAGCCATAGTCTACAATGCGCAGGAGGCCAACCGTGTGGGCTTACGCCTAGAGGTCCGCCACAATGGCGAACTTGCCGTTAGCCAAACGCCACCCACCCATAAATCGCCATATACTATTGATATTCCTGCGGGAGTACTAACAAAAGGTAGCCACAAGGTAGAATTTGTATTTATGGGCGGCACTAAAATAGTTAAGACTATAGAGATAAATATTGAGGTAGAGTAAATCAACCAATCAATCAATCAATCAACCAATCTTTTTTAGACGCTGACAGGAGCTTCGCACGCTGTCAGGTCAATCAATCATCAACTTAACCACCCCCATGAAAACAAAACTAAAAATTGCAATTATCGTTTTAGGCTTTATTGCAGGAGCCGGATACATTGTTTGGCAAGGCCAATACATTTCATTATCCAACGATGGCGGAGCATCACCAGAAAAAGCAGCGACTTTAAAGCTCAATAGAAATACCAAGGGCACAATTAAGAGTGCCAACTCCCCACACTGGTTCAAGGTTCAAGTGCCTCTTGGCAAAACTCTTTACATAAGCGGTTTTGAGATTGAGGATGCATACCTAAAAGTTGATGGTAAGCTGTACGATAATCAAGCACAAACCATAGTTAAAAGTGCCGATGCTAACTATCAAGAGCTGCAATTCACAAATAGCACTAACGAAACCCAGTTTCTTTTGCGCTTAGAGGTTGCCCAAAACAAAACCCAAAAGAAGTATAACCTGTTTGCTAATATTGTTGATGAGGCAGCTGTAAGGCCAACAAACTAAACCTCCCAACCCCAATTAACTTAACAAGACTATGAATAGCACACTCAACCAGCTTTTAGAGCAAACCCTAGAACAAAAAAAATCATCTCAACCTAAGAGCATACAATCTGAAAGGGAAAACACCCTAACGCCCCTTGAAAATATCCGTGATTACTTCAACTCAACCATAAAGCCCCAGTTCGAAAAGCTCGAAACAATACGTAAACGCATTTCTCGCAGAAGAAAATTAGTATCGTTTGGTGTTTTAGTGGTTGTTGGAGCCATTGTGCTTACAGTTTTAATTTTAGGCTTACTCTCGGGCGATATCGAGGCATGGCTCGATGAGAATATTTTTATTGTAGTTGGCGCTACGCTCCCAACCCTAATGATTTTTGGTGTAACCACCCTATTTGCCAGCCGAAGCATACGTGAGCCATTGGATAAGTACCGCGAGGTTTACAAGGAGATTGTTGTGCGCCCCGTTTTCAAGATGCTAAATACCAACTGGAATTACGACTCAAAGGGCACAGTTAGTATGGATGCAGTTAAGAACAGCCACATCTTCGGCCCTATTGTCGATATTTCATGCGACGACTACATATCGGGCAGCATAGGCAAAACCGACTTTGAATGCTGCGATTTGGTTACCTACGGAAAGGCTTACAACGAGCATAATGAGGAGATAAAGCGAGAGAACTTCCGAGGTTTCTTCCTACACGCCGATTTTAACAAGAAGCTTAACGGAACCGTATTGGTTAAGCCAGCCCCAAAAGTGTTACTCGATTTAGGCAGCGCCCGTGTAAAAATGGAAAATCCCGAATTTGACAAAAAATTCGAGGTATATACCAATATGCACAATGTTTTAAATGCCGTTGGTGGTGGTGGCTCCTTTTCCGACTTAATTGAGGCCTCAAAAGGAATGAGCTCCACTGAGAACCACACCGAGGCACGTTACGTGCTCACCCCCAAAATGATGGAAGCAATACTAAATATTGAGAACACTATTGGCTACCGCCCCGTTATCTCCTTTACCGAGAATAGAGTAAATTTTGGTTTCCTTACTGGCAAGGAACTGTTTGAAGCAAATATCAACAAGCCTATTAGTTTTAGCGATATTGAAGAGATTTACAACTTATTTACTCTAGTAGAGGTAATTATAACCGAAATGGATTTGAACACTCGAATTTGGACTAAGGAATAATGTTTTATCCACAACCGAGCATACTGTAAGAATTCGGCGAAGGGAAATTATCTCAAAACATTAACTACATTAGAGTCAACTAACAAAACAAACCCTACCAAATTGAGCAAAATATTACCACCAAACAAGCTAAGGGATCTTTTTGATAAAGAGCTAAAACCCTCGTTAGCCCATATGGATTGGATGCGGAGGCGAGTAGCACTTAACTACCTTATTGGGCTTGCACTTTTTGTACTCGGTTTTTTTATAAACATCATTTTCATTGGTACTTTCATTGTCTTTATCATTCTTTTTACCCGGGGTACTATTAAATTCATTAAGTACCGAGCTATGTTCAAAAAGGAGGTGGTTGGTAAGGTAGTACATCTTATAAACCCTTTCTATCAGTATTCAGCCAACAAGCATATTTCGCTAAACGACTTTAACCAAAGTAAGATCATTAGCAAACCCGCCAGTGCCTGCAAGGGCGACGACTATGTTACTGGGATAATAGATAAAACCCAATTTGAATTCTCGGAGCTAAAGGCTCTGCATGAATACCAAGCAACCGGCAGCGATAGCAGAACCGAAAAAAAGTACGAAACGCTATTCAACGGCATCTTTTTTATGGCCGACTTCAATAAGCACATACAGGGCGAAACCTATGTAATACCCGACAATGCAGAGCGTTTACTAGGTAAATTTGGACAAAACCTACAGCGTAGCTGGCTGGGAGAGCTAGTAAAACTCGAAAACCCTGATTTTGAAAAGCATTTTGCTGTTTTCGCAACCAGTCAAACCGAAGCTCGCTACGTTCTCACTCCCACCATGATGGAAGCCATAGTAAATCTTAAGGAAAAGATTGGACGTAACTTCTCACTATCCTTCACTGGTGAGCGGGTATACTGCGGTGTGGTTTTCAACAGGGGATTATTTGAACCGGCCCTGTTCAGGTCGGTTCGCTATGGCGATGTTGAGTTTATGCATACGCTATTCACCCTTATCGAGGTAATTATTACAGAAATGAACTTGAATACAAGAATTTGGACCAAGGAGTAATGACAGAGCAGGAACTATATCAACAATACAAGAAGAAGCTTGAGCCTCAGCTAAAATCGCTTGAGGGTAAACGGATAAGAATTCAATTGCTATACTACCTAGCCATAATCATCTTCGTTACAATGGTTTGGGTAATGAGCAATGAAGTAATGCCATTTGTTCCCACCCTGTTTATTCTGATTTTTGCAGAGGCTTTCACCATAGTATTTGTGAATATCCAGCTAAAAAGTTACCGCGAAACGTTTAAAAGTCAAGTTGTAGGCAAAATTGTATCGCTAGTAAATAAGGGGTACTCATACAAGCATGAGCAGCACATCTCTATTAAAACTTTTAACGAGAGTAAGATATTTGCGCTGAGGGCAGCACACGTAATGGGCGACGACTACATTAAAGGCAAAGTAAAAAACACCCAGTTTGCCTTTTCGGAACTTAGGGCTTGGAGCCGAACAAGGGAAATTAAACGGCCAAATATTCTAGCGGTGCTTATAAGGTATATGTTCTCGCTACGGCGCATACAGTATTTGGACCAGTACCGAAAAAATGGTGGACTAATCTTTAAGGGTTTGTTCTTTCATGCCGATTTCAACAAGCAACTCTCCGAATCGACCTTTGTACTCCCCGATTTTGCCGAAAAAATGATTGGAAAAAGTGGCCAGATGTTTCAACGCTCAGGATTTCACGGCCAACTGGTTAAATTAGAAAACCCCGATTTTGAGAAACAGTTTGTGGTGTATTCAACCAGTCAGCAGGAGGCTCGATACGTTCTTACTCCACATATGATGGAAGCCATTCTAACCATCAAAACAAAGTACAAGAAAAAGATGCACCTCTCGTTTGCTGGCTCCAATGTAAATCTGGCCATCCGATTTAGTAAAGGCCTGTTCGAACCCAGAATACATACATCGGGTGTTCGGTTTTCCGACATAGTAAAAATGTTCGATATGCTTAACCTTATTGAAACCATTATTACTGAGATGAATTTGAATACACGAATTTGGACAAAAGAGTAATTATAGGTTAAACGTAGAAAATATAAACACAGACCTACCTGGTGGTAGGCAGGGACACGGAGGCACAGGGGCACGGAGTAGGTTGTATGGTAACATAAAACATCAAATAATGAATATCGAACTAACCAAGAATGCATAGTTACAGAACTATGAACACTAAACTTTAGTTTGATTTACTCTCTTAGGATGATAAAACTTGAATACACATATACGAATTTACAACACACCTAACAATCAATTTATTAACTAACAAATCACAACTATGAGAAAACTAATGATTATTGCATCGGCGCTACTTATGCTAGCAGCATGCGGAAACAGCCAGCAAGAGGCAAAAGACGTTAAAATTCATGAGCTAGAGGATAGAGCAGGCGTAGCCTACCTCCCCAAAGCCGACAAGCCATTCACCGGAACTGCATATGCCTATTTCCCCGATGGTAAAACCGTTTACATAAAATCCGATTTTGTTGATGGTAAGCAACACGGAGAGTATGTTGAGTATTTACAAAACGGTGAAATTAGCTACAAGCGCAGCTATGCTAATGGGATTGAAGACGGCGAATGGATTGAATACTATGAAAATGGTAATATCCGCAAGAAGGAGAATTACAAAGATGGACAACTCAATGGCGAGTGGATAACCTACTTCGACAACGGTCAAATACGCGTAAAAGGCCAATTCGAAAACGGCGAAGAGGTTGGCGAATGGTTAGCCTACGATGTGGATGGTAATCAGGTGGAGAGATAGGCTTACGCTTTCAAACCCATTAAGTACACTTTCAAAACTCATCCCAAAAGGGTGAGTTTTTTTGTGTTGTTTTACTTAGCAAAGCACTATTAAAACACAAATTAAACCTTAATAACAACAAGATGAAAACGACAAAAACCTTTGCATTACTATTTATCATTGCTATAAGCATTAGCGGATGCAAGATATCTAACCTAACCAGCAGCAAGCTGGTTAACAAAACAGTTGATAAAGTGGCCACCAAAGCCATTTACGGAAACTACAAATGGGCAAGCGACAATCTGGATGTTGCCAACTTCCGCAACGGCGATCCCATTCCCGAAGCCAAAACCGATGAGGAGTGGGTACAAGCTGCCAAGGATAGTAAACCCGCATGGTGCTACCTTAACAACGACCCCGCCAATGGCAAGAAGTATGGAAAATTGTACAACTGGTTTGCAGTGAGTGACCCACGCGGCTTGGCTCCCGAAGGGTATAGAATCCCTACTTATGATGATTTCCAAAATCTTATAAAAAGCACAGGCAGCTCCGCAGCAAACCACAGGGCAAAACAGCTAATGAAAGGAGGAAAAACAGGCTACAACTCGAAAATGGGTGGATACAGAACCGAGGAAGGATACTTTAAAAAAGCTGGAGACTTTGGCCGATACTGGTCAAAATCAAAGTACAACGAAACCCGTGCGCATACCCTTTACATTGAGAGAACGAGTAATACAGGAAGCGTTACTAACCTTATATTTGTTAATGGGTTCTCAGTACGCTGCATTAAAGAATAACACAACTGTCAAAAACATTACTAATGCAGTTAGTTATAAAGAAAATATTAGCATTCGCACGTCAACCTTTGAACCCGATAAAGGCATAGAATTTCAAACTATTGAAGAGTACTAGCTAACACAGCTCTCAAAAAGCAGGCATCCATGGCATAGCAAAAAAGTTGTTACTCGCTTTGGATGCCTTTCTTTCTCCCCAACAAAAATCGTTTTTACCTGTAAAAATCCGAGGCAATGGAAAACACCTCATTAAATGATTTATCCACATCGGTCGAGGCCGATTCAGTGTAAATTGGAAACGGATTCTCGTGCGTGTAATTGAACGGGAAATTTAGTTCAGTTACTATGCTATCGTTGCTAACACAAGCAAGTGAATTCTTTACAGCAGCAGAAGGCATTACTGCATCGTTTTTTAACGTTACCACCCTCAGCTGCTTTTTTAACTGTTGAAACCGGAACTCCCTGTAAAACTTATTATTCTCATCGGAAATCATAGCCATAAAGGCTTCGCCCCATATTCCACCACGCACAAACGATGAGAATGGCGACTTGGTCTTTAACTCGACAAGAAAATCTTTTAAATAATATTTCCTCAACGCTGCATAGGCATAGCTATCCATGATAAGGCGAGATGTTCCACGCATCTGATCGAACAGAGTGCCTCCGCAAAAAATGAATAACCTTGAGCTGCTCACCAAATTGTTTGGATTGGCTAAGAATAAAATTTGCGCCAAGAATGAGCCAATGGAGTATGAAAAAAAATCGATCTGCGCGCCCTTCTCCAGATAAGGGACTGCACCATCTTTAATATCAGTTAAAAGATTTAATAAATCATCGGCACTCTGCTTGCCCGAGGTGAAAAATCGCAAAGGATCGTCGCTTAAACGCTGGCTAAGGGCAATGTTGGCAAAAGTTGACATGCTAAGGCCATCAAGCATTTTACGACTGTTTAAAAGCGACATCATTTTTCTGGGATTGGCCCAACTCGCAGGGCTTCGGTTCATATGAAATGCCAGGGGGAAAAGTATTACTGGTCTGCCAGTTCGTTCTCCCAGAAACTGAGCCCAAGGCAAATACTTTTGCCAGCTGCGCTCGTTGAGTCCATGCAGCAAAACGATTGCTTTGCCAAACTTTTTATTTGAACTAGGGAAGTAAACCGGATAGGTAAACTGCATATTCTCAGCTATAATACTATCTTCAGCCGCAAAGATATGTCCATTTACCCCATCATATATGCCTGTACGTGTAAATGGAATTGGGCTTGAACTGCTAGTAAAAGGCATCAACCTAAAAAATCCAGTTTCATCCTCAAGACTAAAAATGTCCTTGTCAAAAGAGAATAATCCCTTCAGCTTGCCATAGGTTTTGGTAAATTCCATCGATCAGGTTTTATTAGTTCTATTGCAAATAACGACTCAAAAGGGTCTCACTACAAATTTTTGGGTTTTTGACTGTTTGCATGGGGTACAAACATGTATAGTGGGGTGAAATTTGGTATATAGGGGCAAATTTCTGGTGTTATTTTTGGCCTCAATCTCGGCCTGCAACATTTGTTTTTCCACGAATAAGCTATCTTTGGGAACTCAAATCGGAAAAATGCTGAATAACCCATTACCAAAATACCTTACCGACAAAAAAAATATCGTTAGGTTAATAATGCTAACTGCACTTTTTGCAGTGGTTTTCATTAACATTTACGCTCCTTTTGGTCTGGAAACAATATACGTACTATCCGAATGGGAATTTTTTGGAGTTTCGAGCATGATTATACTTACCGGTGTGCTTGTGGTTGTTATTAGCCGGGTAATTATGTACTACCACTCAAAACGGAAGGAGTTGCTGGTTTGGCAATATATTCTTTGGGTATTTGCCGAAGTGCTGGCTATGGCCATTTTTTACACTCTTTTCGAGAAACTTTTTATTCATGACTCGAGGTTTATTCTCGATCTCCTAAAAATCTCAGTAAAAAACACCACGCTGGTACTGTTTATCCCATACTCGGTGCTTTGGCTTTATTTTTCATGGCAAGACAAAAAAAATCAGTTGCAACGATTGGCTAACACCTCAACTAGCCATGATACATCTAAAAAAATGATACCGTTGTACGATGAGAAAGGTGTGCTACGCTTTTCGATTAAAGCCGAGCATTTGCTGTATATCGAATCGGCTGACAACTATGTTAACATATTTTACATTGACAAGGGTAAAACGGTTCGATTCACTCTGCGTAACAGCATCAAACGCCTGGAAGCCCAACTTAAAAGCGCACAGGTTATTCGTTGTCATCGCTCGTATATGGTTAATTTCGAGAAAGTGACCATACTAAGAAAGGATAAAGATGAGCTGATACTTGAACTTGATGGGCCAACTAGTATTGAACTCCCTGTATCAAAAACCTATGCGCAAAACGTTATGGAAACGTTTACTCATTACAGCCTTACCCACTAGCTAAAAGGTAGGGTTACTACCTGTCAAAGATTTTAACCACCAAAAGCCTAAGCTTGTTTGATGAAGTATTTATAACTCCACGGGGAGTTCCTGCCTTAATTTCAACGCAAAAATCTTTCATAACGCAAGCTGATTCCACATCAGTTTCTACTACACCTTCGCCTTCGAGTATATAAATGGCCACATCAAAAGGGTTGGTATGCTTTTCGAGCACCTCGCCCTCTCCAAGGGTTAGGTGAATAATTTCTACCCTTTGATCGACAAACATTTTACGCCCATCGAGGTTAAAGGGCACTTTTTCAGCTTTTGCTAGCTCAATTACTTTCATTTCCTTTCAGTTTTCGTCTATTTCGATACCTAATAATCCACATCCATATACCAGTTATAACAATTACTATCCCCAAGAGTCCAGCCAGAGGGACAACTAAAATATAGAAACTGCTTAGGGCAAAGTTTAGAATACGCCATGTATGCACCTCAAGCGCAAGGTTCCAAAGCGACATACCAGATTGGTCGACCAATGCTCGGGGCATAGCAGGTAATGGATTTTCAAGAGAAAGCGTAAATGCACCATTGTTATAATCGAAAAATATGTTCTCTGAACTATCCTGCCTTGCCCCTCCGGCAACTGCCAAATTACCAAAAGGTGAGCTAAGCGTAGAGTGTGGCTTAACCTGCTGTCCAGTTAAGTAGTTTGACAAGTGATGCTGAAAAGGGTTCCAACGGTAAAGGCCGCTAAACGACCCTACAACGTAACGACCATTCTCTTTCCAAAATACGTTAATACCCATAACGCTAACAGGAGGTTGTAGCGCAAACTTTACGGGTGCATCCCTAAGGCAGGGCGACAGGGCATAAATTCCTTCGTTGGTGGCCAGCAAAAAAAACTTTAGTTCCGAGTCGTAAATAATATCGCGCAAATTATCGCTCCAAAAGTTTGAATCGTCGAGCACGGAGCCTTTTATGGGCTTAACCGTTTTGCTAGCAATGGGAATTAGCAGCGGTGGACGCAAAAACATTCCGGTTGCAGTAACCACAAGCAGAAGGATAGCGGCAAAAACGCCCACATTTAGGTGCCATTTGTACGACCACCGGTTTAGCCGTTTAACTCTACCTCGCAACTTAAATCTACCTTTAATCTTCCTAAGCAGCTTGGGCGCAAAAAAGTAAAACAAACCTGTTAGTGAGAGCAAAATCATTGCAATACCGCCAATATCAACAATTAGCTTTCCTGTAGTCCCCCAAATCTTCCCGCTATGGATAAACCATATGGTTTTAAACAAGCTAACCCGTTTCTCCTCGTCTTTGGGTGCAAGCAAGGGAATTTTCTCAAAATGGTTAAAACTATCATCCTTTAAAGCCAACAAAAGGTACGAGCGGCTCATCACAATAAGGCTATCGCCACGTTGCTCCAGAGCAACCATTCGCTCCTCATTAATGGGCAGGCTAACTTTTTGCCATTTTTGGTTGATATTTCTGTACAACCCAAATAGGGTTGCGGCAAAAATATCCCCATTGGCAGTAACGTGTAGGTCGGCTATTTTCCTATTATCAATACCCTTGGGGAAACCCGTATTAAAATCATCAAAAGCATTAAAATTGATATCGGTACGCCAAACGCCCACATTTCCGTATAAAAGTAGCGAGTCGTTGCTAAGCCGCACTATCCCCCTAACGGCGGCATTGTTCCAATTGTTGTACCTATACTCTTTGGGCAACCAACCTCTGCTGATATCAACCTCAGAAAAAGTTGCCCTATGGTTAAGCACAATGCCCGAGAGGGCAAAAAGGATGAAGAAGAAGGCCAGAACAACTCCTAACCATTTATGATACTTTTTAAACCCTTTATAAATACTACTCATTGTAAAACAGATTGAACACTGCAAAAATATTAGGATATAGTAAACCATTTGTAACAAATGTTACAAATAGTTGATATTTGAATAGCATACCATAAGTTTATCGCTCCAAAATTTAGATTCTTAAGAAATTGTTTCTAAATTGCATAGACTAACTGAATTTTTTATAAAAATTGATTACAGCGGATGGGCGTTGAATTTGGGATAATAGTTTGTTTAGCTGCTTATGTTGTTTACCTTCATATTAAGTTAAGACGTAAGGACAATCGTATTGATTCCCTATTGAAACAACAGCTCAGCCTTCAAAATTTCTCGAGCCGCGAAGAGATTGACTTTTTAATCAATAAGCTAAAATCCTTCCCCTACGAATCACTCCTAAAGCCTAATAAACTGCTCGACAGAGAGGTACAAAACTTTATGTTTAGTAACCTCGACAACGAGGAGGTATTTGTACACTATACCCGCGACCAAGAGATTGCCGACACCATCTGTAGAGAGGGGTTTAGGTTTGCCGACTCGTTCTACAAAACAGCCGAACCCGTTACCAACGATAGGCTTGATCTGATATACAAATACAATTTACGCAAGCAATTTGGTAGTATCATTGTTGTTTTGGCTTTCTCAAAGGATATCTACAACAAGTACACCCAAATTATCTCCAACGTAAGAACGGTTGTGAATGTTGAACAGATTTTTAGCACATTGCTCCCGGAACTTAACGACAACATGGATGAGGTATATCTGCTGCCAGCTCAGTTTGTAAAGGGTTACATTAATATTGTGACAGGTGAAATTGTTCCTAATCTTAATTACAAACCCACCTTCGACTCACCTCAGTTCGAGAAAAACATTAGGGAACTTCAAGTAGAATAGCATCTGCTCCTTACAAAAATTGTGTCCAACGTTACTTGTTAACAATAATTAATGCTTACGTCTTTAGCGTGGTCTCTACCTAGTGTACCTTTTTTTGTAACTTTGCAAAGTTTTTTCAGAAATCCAACATAATGTTAAGCGATAAAAAAAGGGTGGCTTTTTACACCCTAGGCTGTAAGCTAAACTTTTCCGAAACATCAACCATTGCCCGCCAATTCGATGAGATGGGGTTTGAGAGGGTTGCACCCTCGGCCCAGGCCGATGTGTATGTAATTAACACCTGCTCGGTAACCGAACACGCCGACAAGAAATGCCGACAGGCAATTAAAAAGTTTATAAAGCAATCGCCCAATGCTTTTGTAGCTGTAGTGGGCTGCTATGCCCAGCTAAAACCCCAAGAAATTGCAAACTTGGAGGGCGTCGATCTGGTGTTAGGGGCTTCGGAAAAGGGAAATCTGCCACAATACATTGGTGATACAACAAAAAAATCACAGGCAAGGATTTACAGCTGCGATGTGGATGCAATAAACGATATCTTCCCAGCATACTCATCGGGCGACAGAACTCGCTCTTTCCTTAAGGTGCAGGATGGATGCGACTACCACTGTACATATTGTACAATACCTTTGGCTAGAGGGAAAAGCCGAAATCTACCAATAAAAAAAGTAATTGAGGAAGCCCAACAGATTGCCGCCAGCGGAATAAAGGAGATAATACTAACTGGAGTAAATACAGGGGATTTTGGTCGAACCACTGACGAAAAATTTATCGATTTGCTAAAAGCCCTCGAAGAGGTTGATGGTATAGAGCGTTACAGAATTTCGTCCATTGAACCCAACCTAATATCCGATGAGGTTATTGCCTTTGTAGCCACATCAACAAAATTTTTACCCCATTTTCACATACCCTTGCAGTCGGGTTCCGATAACGTGCTAAAGCTAATGAAACGGCGTTATAACACTTCCCTTTTTGCCGATAAGATTACCCGGATTAAGCAGTCCATTCCCAACTCATTCATAGGGATTGATGTAATTGTAGGATTCCCAGGCGAAACCGACGAAGATTTTACAACAACATACAACCTTTTGCAAAGGTTAAATCCATCGTTCCTGCATATTTTCCCATACTCGGAGCGCCCCAACACACCGGCTGCTTCTTTTAGCAATAAGGTAAAATCGAAAGTGGTAAACGAACGGGTAAAGGCTCTTCATAACCTTTCCGATGATTTACACCTTGCGTTTTATCGACAAAACATAGGCAAGACCAATCAAGTGCTATTTGAATCAACTCAGAAGAATGGTATGATAACCGGCTTTACAAAAAATTACATCAAGGTTGAACACCCTTACAGCAAAAGGTTGGTTGGACAAATTGTGAATGTGAAGCTAACCGAGCTTAGCGATGATGGTAATTGCAAAGCAATGATAATAGACTAAAACCTACAATATGAACCTCGAAAACACTTGTAAACAGGTTGTTGAGTTGGCCACTACCACTGGCAATTTCATCCGCCAGCAGCGCAAACATTTCAGCATCGATAAGGTAGAAACCAAAGGACTTCACGATTTTGTGTCGTATGTAGATAAGGAGTCGGAACTGAGAATTGTTGACGGGCTGCACAAAATTTTACCCGAAGCAGGGTTTATTGCCGAGGAAGGCACTGGAGAACAAAAACCCGATGGGCTAAACTGGATAATTGACCCGTTGGATGGTACTACCAACTTTATCCACGGACTCCCTCCCTACGCCATTAGCATTGCCCTTATGGACAACCAAAAGCTATTACTGGGTGTAATTTACGAGGTTACCCTTGACGAATGTTTCTATGCTTGGGGAAACGGAAAAGCGTATATGAATGGCAATGAAATTCGTGTATCCGATATAGGCAACGTGAACGATGCGCTGATTGCCACCGGTTTCCCATACTACGATTACGATCGTATTGAGCCGTTTATGCAATCGATGGAGCATTTTATGCGGTACTCACACGGCCTACGCCGATTGGGCTCAGCAGCTACTGATCTGGCCTACGTGGCCTGTGGGCGTTTCGAAGCTTTTTACGAGTACAGCCTACAACCGTGGGATGTGGCTGCCGGAGCATTTATTGTTGAGCAAGCTGGCGGTAAAGTATCCGACTTTGGCGGGGGAGCTAATCATATATTTGGGAAAGAAATAATAGCGGCTAACAGCAAGGTTTTTAAACCTTTTCTCGAAATCGTTTCGAACTATATGTCAAAAAGATAAATTGAGACTCAATGAGCAAAATCCTTTTCAGCCTTTTTTATGGATTTACTTGGCTAATTGCCCAAATTCCAAATAGGCTAATATTTGTGCTATCGAATACTACGTTTATAGCTATCTACCATTTGGCTGGGTATCGCCGTAAGATTGTTAGGAAAAACCTAATCAACTCATTTCCTAACAAAGATATTGCTGAAATTATTAGCATCGAGAAGGCCTACTATCGTCACCTTTGCGATCTGTTTTTCGAAAATTTCTATTTGCTTCACGCCAAAAAGCAAAATGCCTTGAATCGTTGTAGATTTAATAACCTGGAGGTTTTTCATAAAATTTACGCTGAGGGCAAAAGTGCAATACTTGTAAGCGGTCACTATGGCAATTGGGAACTATTTGGGCTTATTGGAAAACATGTACAGCATGCCTCCTTGGGAGTATATAAACCCTTATCGAATGAGCATTTTGAGGTGATGATGAACAATACCCGAAAGCGATTTGGGGGTATCCCTGTACCAATGAAAGATACCTTAAGGGCCATTGTTGATTGTAATAAGAAAGGGCAACCCTTTTTGCTGGGCCTTGTTGGCGACCAAACTCCACCAGCCAAACACATTCAGTACTGGACTAAATTCTTAAATCAGGACACCCCTGTGTACCTCGGAATCGAGAAGATTGCACAAAAATTCGATCTTCCGGTCTACTTCTGCAATATGAAAAAAATCCGCAGAGGTTATTACGAAGTTGATTTTGAATTAATAACGGATAATCCACGTTTGCTAAAAGAATACGAACTTACCGAGATGCATACCCGCAGGCTCGAGAAACAAATCAACGAAAAACCAGAATTCTGGCTGTGGTCTCATCGCCGCTGGAAACATAAACCAAAATCAGAAACCCCAACACTATAGGCACAATGAGGAGCATAGCAATAGTTATTTTGAACTGGAACGGGAAACATTACCTTGAGCAATTTCTCGCTGGGGTGGTTGCCAATTCGGCTGTGCCCAACGTAAAGGTAGAGGTAATTGTGGCCGACAACGGCTCCACCGATAGTTCGGTTGATTGGGTTAAGCAAACCTTTGAAACGTTAAGGATAATTGAACTCGATAAAAATTATGGTTTTACTGGTGGCTACAACAGAGCCCTAAAACAGGTTAATACCGATTATTATATACTACTCAATTCCGATATAGATGTTCCAAAAGGGTGGTTGGAGCCCATGGCAAACTTTATGGAGAGCACTCCAAACGCTGCTGCCTGCATGCCCAAAATGCTAAACTACAGCAAGCCCAACGAATTTGAGTATGCCGGGGCTGCAGGTGGATACTTAGATATGTTTGGCTACCCATTTTGCCGGGGCAGAATTTTAAATGTTACTGAGGAAGACAAAGGACAATACAACTCCATTCAGGAAATTTTTTGGGCCACTGGAGCATGCCTAATGGTAAGGGCAAGTGAATACTGGAACGCCGGTGGATTAGATGATGATTTCTTTGCTCATATGGAGGAGATTGACCTTTGCTGGCGATTAAAACGGCAGGGCTACAGCATCTGGTGCGTGCCACAATCGGTTGCTTACCACGTGGGCGGAGGAACGCTTGCCAGCAACAGTCCCCGTAAGGTTTACTTTAACCACCGCAACAACCTGTCGATGCTGCTAAAAAACCTTTCGCGGTTATCGCTTATTCCCGTTCTACTATTCAGGCTTATACTTGATGGTTTAGCAGCAGGTGGATATTTAGTAACCGGTAAGCCAGCATTTGTTCTCTCGGTCCTTAAGGCTCATTTGCACTTCTACAAAAACAGTCCAAGAATTATTAGGAAACGGAGAGCATTTAAAAATCCAAAAATTTCGCTGTACCCACACAGCATTATCTTTCAGTTTTTTGTGAGAATGCGCAGAAAATACTCTGACCTACCTTCTGTTTTCCGTTAACCGATCATTTCGGCCAGCTTCACGGTAATGGTAAACTTGCTACCCTTCCCAAGCTTACTCTCAACCAATATTTTTCCACCATTTTGCTCAACAAACTCTTGGCAAATAATTAGCCCAAGCCCTGCCCCTCGCTCGTTGTGAGTACCAAGGGTTTTATAATCCCTATCAATTTTAAAAAGATTTGTAAGATTCTCCTCTGTTATTCCCACACCGTTATCTTCCACGCTAAGTTCACAGTATTCACCCTTTTCGGTTGCCGATATTTTTATAGATCCATTATCGGGAGTAAACTTTACAGCGTTTGATATTAGGTTTCTTATTACGGTTCGCAGCATGTTCTCATCAGCAAATACCTCAAGGGTTTCGGGCAAATCGAGGTTTACTTGTATCCCCTTGGCATCAATCATGCTCTTCACTAAATCAATGCTATCGGTAACCATAAAGCTGAGTTCAACCCGAATGGGATTATAGCGTATCTCGCCCATTTGGCTTGATGACCAATCGAGCAGATTTTCGAGCAAACTGTACGTAGTGAGCGAAAGCCGATGTAGTTTCTCTAAAAATGCTTTAATCGAATCGTTTTCGGCACTATCAAAATTCGAGAGTATATACTCGGTTGTACTAACCGCTGTGCTAATGGGATTCCGAAGGTCATGAGCAATGATTCTGAAAAATTTATTTTTAGTGGCGTCGCTAATTTCGAGCTGATTCTTCTTGGCCTCAAGTTCCAACTTTTGCTCTTCGAGCTCAGTGTTCTTTGCCAATATCCAATCGTTGGCATCCTTTAGATGTTCTGATTGAACCAAAATCTCTTCCTTTTGAACCAAAATCTCCTGAGTACGCTCACGAACAACATCTTCCAACTTATTTTTTTCCTGAACCAGCCTATAGGTATAGAACATTACAATTAGTGTTACTAAACCAATGATTAGGATTAGGTAGAACACATAGGCAAGGTAACTCCTGTACCAAGGCCTAAGAATTGTAAAATGAAACTCAGCAGCATCACTCACTATCCCATATACATTCTTCGACTTTACTTTAAAGATGTAATCCCTGGGTTGTAAATTCGTATACTCCTTCTTATTCTCTGCTTTCCATGCCGACCATTCTTTGTCGTAACCATCCAAAAAATAGCTGTATGTATTAGGCTTGACACCCTCGGTAAAAGGCAATACGTAATTAAATGTAAGCGTGTTGTCAGCAAATCTTATCCTATGAGAATGATTAATAATTGGCGATGGGTCAACTAGGTTACCCTTAAAATTCTCGTTAAACGGTTGGTGCTGAAAAAAATTTGTGCCGCCATATATTACCGAATCAGATACATTAACGCTAGTAATAATGGGAGACGGAATTTGTGAGAAGTTTCTATAGCCGTTGTGCTGATAGCGATTGATACCCAAATCGGTGCTGAACCACAATACCGTATCGGTTAGGTGAGCAACATATAAAAATGTTAAAATATCGGGATTGATGGCACGCCAGAAAAGCGAATCGGCATCACTTTCGTTTTCGTCAATTTCAGATTCGGCAATAGGTTCGAAAACGTATGCTTCAAATTCATCAGCAATACTATTGTAGCTGTAGGTTCGACCATCAATTTCGAATAGAACAGGATTGTAATCGTCGTAAATTCCGATAGATCGGGTTGATGAGATACCTTGCCCCTCGCCATAAAACCGAACTGCCGATGAATCGGATTTTATTCCTATAGGAAATGGAGCGTTAAACAAACCAAAGTAATTTGATGAAAACCAAAGACCACCGTCAGCATCCTCCCCTATCTCATTAACCCCATTATGAACATCAAATTGATAGCCCAGATCAATC
>DDWD01000127.1 GCA_002345825.1 Bacteroidales bacterium UBA2295 | reverse complement strand
GCACCGCCACAAAAATGTGGCGGTGAATATTCAAAAGGCATTTAATTCTATCTACTTTAACCTTGCGCTCCCGTACCTAACCTTAACCTGTACGCTCGATTTTGGATTATCATTACTACCCACATACCCATCAACTGTTAGCTTGTTGTTACTCTCAATTCGACTAACCCGAGCGGGGCTGTGGTAGCTTATTCCTCCATAAGAGGCTTCGCCCTTAATATTGTATGAAACACTCTCGGGTATAGGTGCATAGATGCTTCCATAGCTTCCCTCAAACGACAGGTTCTCGAAATCTTTGGCAACCGATTCTAACCTCACATCGCCATAGCGGCTCTTCACGTCCAACTTTTTACCCAGATTCTCAATTCGGTAATTTGTGTAACCGCTTTGCCCCACAAGGTTAGCAACCGACCCCAAGGTATAATTATCGTATTTCGATTCTAGGACAACTGAACTTACCTGTTCAACAGAGATTTTGGAGTACTTGCTAAGCACAACTAGTGCGTGACCCTTTACTATATCAAGGTTGGCGTATTTAATATCCAGCTTCATCCAGTTCACCTCATCTATAGATGCATTACCATATCCAAGGGTTATTTGGCTCAAAGGGTCGCTTGAACCGTACACAATTCTATTGGCCTTAAGGTTTCCATACTTAACATCAATCATCGATTGGCCTGTAAGCTCATCGATAAACATATCGCCATACTTATTCCTCAAATCAGCATCGATATGCTTAGGCATTTTAATTTTATAGTTGATGCTTAACTCCTTAGTTGATGTACCAAAGTTGAAATTACTAACAGAGCGCATCATTCGTTCATCGATTTCGGTTACTCCCCTCACCTGGTTCCCCACCTGATCGAGAGTTACGGTAATGGCAGATAGCATTCGCTCTGCCCTATCGGCACTGGGATGTTCAACCTTAACTTCTACCTCGATAGATATGGCGTTATTATTCCAATTCTCAACAACCACCTGTCCAAAACGATTGCTTATGTATAGCTCGGTTTGTTTATCTACCTTAAATTCTTGGCTATAGGTCTTACTCAACTCCTTACTGTAAAGTAGCTGCAACGAAGATGTTAAGCTGAGCAGAACAACCAGTGCTAGTTTTACATATAATCTATTCGATTTCATTTTGATATTCTTTTAATTGTTAAACAAATAAACATTTTGCATTTTTATTATAATCGCGTCCAACACATCAAGTTGGGTTTGATAATACCGCGTTAGGACAAAAGCTGCTCTTTCGGGACGGGGGCTTATGGCAATATCATCCATAATCGATTTATAGCTATCGCCCATTTCATCAAGGGTTTGCATTATCTCAATCTCAAGTGGTTTCATATCCCCTGTCATCATCTTATTGATAAGCATCTGTTTTTGGGTAATCTGCGACTGATAGTACTCATCGAGATGAATTATCTCAGGCGACAACTTTACCGAAGCCAATCCTGGATTGTTCGAGTTAAGCAAACCTGCGGTATTGAGCAACAGGCTAAGACTTGCTGTAAGTACTATACCAGCAATTGCTGCGGAACCAGCAACAAGCCAAAGGTTTACCTTTCTTCCCACATTTGCTGATAACCTATTGCTAAACCTATCGAAATGGCCCTTGGGCGGGTCTTCGGTATCGAGCAAAGCTCGGTTCTGTTCTACAAAGGTTTTTAATTTATCCATGGCAAATAATATTACTTTTTTGGCTTTAGCAGTTCACCCAAACGATTTTTTGCTCTAACAAGCTGCGAGCGCGATGTAGATGAAGTTATTCCCAACATCTCAGCGATCTCATCATGGCTATACCCTTCGATGTAAAAAAGGGTAATAACTAGCCGATACCCTTCGGGAAGCTTAGCTATGGCATTTCTTAGCGCCTCAACCGATTCGGGTGAAAAAGTACTCTCCTCAACATCTTGATTTGCAGCCACCCCATATGCTTCATCAATTGGCGTAAGCAGCAATCTCTTTTTCTTAACAAAGTCGAGCGATGAATTCACCACAATCCGTTTGAGCCATGCCCCAAAGCTCACCTCGTTCCGGTAGGTGTTAATCTTATCAAAAGCTTTAAAGAACGATTCTTGCATTATATCTTCGGCCTCAATAGTATTTCCCACTATCCTAAGGCATGTGTTATACATTGCTTTACTATACAGTTTATAAATCTCGAATTGGGCGCTTCTATCGCCCCTGCTACATCGGTTTATCAGAGCCTGATGAATGTTAGGGTAACTGCCTTTAGTACTCATACTGCTGAAATAATGACGTAATTAATTATCAAGTGCTGCACAGATATTCTATTTTTTTGCAAAGTAGCACAAAAAAATATATGGAACAATTGATTCTAAAAGGAATCGGTAGGGAATAAAAAGATTTCACAAATATTTTTGGTTCAACTGCATTACTAGCGAATGTTATGTAAAGCTTTAGATTAAACCTCATTGTGGGGCTGATGTACAATCTGAAGATAAAACTAAGAGTAAGTTCAGGCCTGACTGCAGACTTCAAATTTTCAACAAATTGGGAGTTTCGCCTCTTTTAAAAATATGATACTTAATTACGAAGTGTTACCTTTGCCGCCTTCAAAATACATTAATCAACTTAACTAATCCAACAAATGAACCGAAGCATTTCAGCATTCAGCACCCGTAGGGTATGCTTCCGTCGTTGGGGAAATAAATCGTACAGCGTTTTTGCCAGCCTTAAGGCTTTGGTGAAGGTTAGCGTGCTATCGGCCTCGTACAGCTTGCTGGCTATGCCAGTAGTGGTAAATGCACAAACCGATACCATTAGCTTTAATACAAACGTTGATATCGACGAGGTGGTAATTAGCACTCCCCAAGCGGCAAGCACTTACTCTGAATTAATGCGGGTAGTGACGGTTGTCACAAAAGATGAGTTTTCGCAATTGCCCGTAACCAATCTGCACGAGCTGCTACAAAGCATTGCAAGTGTAGATATCCGCCAACGGGGTGGCCACGGAGTACAGGCCGACCTTATGGTTAGAGGCGGATCCTTTGATCAGGTACTCATCCTTCTGAACGGTGTAAATATCACCGACCCCCAAACCGGACATCATAGCCTTAACATTCCCATCGATATTGAATCGGTTGAGCGCATCGAGCTGCTACAGGGCCCAGGAGCTAGAATCTATGGACCAGGAAGTTTCAGCGGGGCAATCAATATCATCACAACATCTAAAGGTAACCAGTTTGCTCAAGTAAAGGCCACGGCGGGAGAGTACGGTCTGCTGAAAACCAATGCATCTACAGCATTCAAATTACGCAAAGCAAACATCTTTGTAGCAACCTCGGCGGCCAAGTCGGACGGTTACATTAACAATACAGATTTCAATATTCATAACCTCTTTGCCCATAGTCAGGTTGAAACTGCAGTTGGTGAAATCGACTTTCAAGCGGGATATCAGGACAAAGCATTTGGCGCCCAAGGATTTTACACGCCCAAATATCCTGATCAGTTTGAACAAACAGCAACATTCTTCTCGTCCATTAGCCTTTCGAAAAGAACAAATAGGTTAACCATAACTCCATCGCTATACGTTAGAAACCACAACGATAGGTTCGAACTTTTCCGCAAGCAGAGCCCCGATTGGTATCAAGGGCATAACTATCATAACACCTTGGTTTGGGGCGGAAAAGTTGGCGCAAGCAACCTTAATCGGTTTGGCAAAACACGAGCAGGGACCGAATTCCGAAGCGAACAGATACTAAGTAATGTACTGGGCACACCCCTTTCATCGCCCAAACCCATTAACAACTTAACTCATACTAGTTATACCCATAGCCACCACCGAAACTTGTTAAGCCTATTTGTAGACCATACGCTATACCTGAATAGATTAATCATTTCCGCTGGCGGATCGGTAAGCAGTAGCAGTACCTTTGGATTAGACTGGAACTATGGATTTGACCTAAGCTATAGATTGTGGAGCAAGGCTTATCTTTATTCATCGCTTGGCAATGCTACCCGTTACCCAACTTTTACAGATTTATTTTACGATGGACCAACCAACCTGGGCAATATCAACCTCAAACCAGAATACGCCAACAACTACGAAATTGGGCTAAGGCTAAAGGGATCGTCTGTAAATGCAAACGCCTCAGGTTTTCATCGACGTGCTACCGATGTTATTGATTGGGTAAAAACCGTGGATGAGGAGCAATGGCAAACAATGAACCACACTCAGATAAACACAACAGGTTTCGATATACAAGCACAAATTGTGAAACTAGCGGCTATTCCACCACTAAAAAGTCTTTCGGTTGGCTATACCTTTCTGTATGCTGATAAGGAGAGCCAAAACCTACAATCCTACTATGCGTTAGACTACCTAAAACATAAGGTCGCTGCAACTTTAAATCACAGCATAATCCGCAATATAAATGTTTCGTGGACAGTTCAATGGCAAGACCGGGCTGGTATGTACACAGCTTACCCCGAAAATATAGAAACACCCTATACCCCTTTTGCATTGGTTAACCTGAGAGTATATACAGAGCATAATAATTTTGTGGCTTATATTGATATTTTTAACCTTAGCAACAAATCCTTTGTGGAACTAGGAAACATTGAGCAACCAGGAAGATGGATTTCGATTGGGTTTAAACATACCTTTTACTTTCCACACGATTAATGTGTAAACAAAAAAATGTTTCTCAAAAAATTTTAAATTATTGCTTTATATCATACCGACATTAGGTAAAGAATAATATTTTTGTAAGTTGAAATTGTACAACCAAATAAACCAAAAAAACGATGAAAAAGATTAATGTATTAATGGTTAGCATTCTTATGGCATTTGCCTTTGCTTCATGCGGAACGGCTGGCGAAAAAGCCAAAACAGAGAAAGCTGAAGTTGAATGTGAACAGGCAGTAAAGGACACCTGTCAGCATGCTGCTAAGGACTCTTGTGCCACTGCACATAGCGAAGAAGCAAAAGATTGTGATCATGATCACGAGAAAACTGAAGAGTAGAAAAGTAACCGTACCTCCAAAAAGCCGCAGTTTAAACTGCGGCTTTTTTATATCTAATGGATTGTACTTAAAGCAATGCGGATAGAAAGTTAATAAAACCAGTTCCAATTTCACCTGTTTGATAGCTAAATTCTGATCCTCGAAGACTATGAGGGATCAGATACACAGCAATTGTTGCCACAGCAGCAATCACTGCAATCCATCGGCGATCTTTTTTCCAATTGGCCAGTATGGCAACAACCCATATAAAAAACATAATCAGCGTTTTGTTATCGGTTAAATCGTATCCAAGCGGAAAACCTGTCCAAAAATGATCGAATGCAAATTTCTGCACTACGGGGCCAAAAATAAGCCCACCTACAAAGATAAAGGCTAAAGCCATTAAGCTCCAGAATTTATATCGATTATGGTTAAACATAGCCATAAAACCTGCCAAACTGCTAAAGATTAAAGCAACAAACATCAGCACTACATGGGGTATCAACGCCCATGCCGGAGTATATCCTTTGTACCTAATTACAACGGGATCGTCTGCAGGAAGAGTGAACTGCTTCCCGTCAAACGAATTCTCAAGCTCTATATAATATTCCAACTTTGCAGCTTTTTGCGATACCGCAGGTAAGTACGACACAAATGCTCCTTCCTCTGGCCAAAACGGAGGGTTCAATATCCAAGCAGTATCCAATGGGTATGGTCGATGGTAGAGCCTTGCAGTCCAATCCCACGACAAGGGAGGTAGCTCTATCCTCAACTCTTTGTCTATATAACTAGTTCGGGGTAACGTTACCTTAATAAGCGTTGTATCATTAATTTGAGCGCTTACCTGCTTGGGATATGTGGGGCCAGTTTGCCGTTGAAAAAATGCAGCAGCCAGCGTAAGGAAAATTGCTGCCACCCAAAACCATACAGTTCTTTTCATAGTGAATATTTTATAACTTATTATTGTTTATTTTGATTTTTAGAGCAGAACAAGCACTACATTAACAACTCCATCGCGAGTGTACTCTAGCGAAACCGTGGTGCCCGGCGTCAACTCTTGAAGCCTGAACATATAATCCTGAATATTTTTAACAGGTTTTCCATCGATGGCAGTAATTACATCGTTCTTTTGCAAACCAGCAACATGAGCTGGCTGATTCTCAGAAACTGCCAATATCCTGAGGCCATCGTTGGTTGCCCCACTTACATCGGGCATTATTCCCAATTTCACTTTCAGCTCTTGTCCATGCCTCGATGTGGGCTTTGATGGACCTGCTTCCTGAAAAACTAACCGATTGGGATTATCTGCAATTCGTTTCACCACATCGTATATATAGTTTGAGGCTTGAGCAAGTCCTTGCATATTTAATCTGCTAATATCATCGTTGGGTGTATGATAATCGGTGTGCGCCCCAGTTGTGAAGAACAAGACTGGGATATTATATGCGTAAAAGCTAGCATGATCGGATGGACCATAGCCCTGTTGCGAGAGGGCTAATTTAAAACCGTAATTATCATTTAGTTGAGTTAGTATGCCTTCGTACTCAGTTGATGTTCCTACACCGCCTATCTGTAAGCCCATCTCATCATTTAACCTCCCCAGCATATCAATATTAACCATCGCTACTATGGAATCGTTAGGTACAATTGGGTTCTCAACAAAATATCGGGAACCAAGCAATCCCTGCTCCTCAGCAGCAAAAGCGACAACCAACACGCTTCTTTTGGGAGTTACTGTTGCCAACTTTTGGGCAATCTCAAGCACAGCAGCAACACCCGATGCATTATCGTCGGCACCATTATGAACGGCAAGGGTATCGGGCATCCGGCTTGAGGAGTTCTTGCCTCCCATTCCAATATGATCGTAATGAGCTCCTATTACAATATACTGATGCTTAAGTATAGGATCAGAGCCCTCAATGCGAGCAACCACATTCTGCGAACTCATCTTATTTGTAATGATGCTTGTGCGAGCACATACATTTGACGATACCAAGAACGAATTGGGTTGGTGAGACTCAATTAACCTCTGTTCCAACTCAGCAACTGTTCTACCTGTTTGCCTAAGTATAAAATCTGCGACCTCACGCTTTACTTGCACCACAGGTATGTCTATACTAAAATTTTTCTGTTTTGAGATTTGAAGCTGATCTTGCTTGTCGAACTTATTCCCCGACACCAAGATCACTCCAGCGGCACCCATATCCTTTGCCACCATGGCCTTATACCTGTCGGCTCCAAAGTTAGCCAATGGGCTAGATGAGTCATCGCCCAATGGGTTACCCCTCAATAGGATCACCCATTTATCGGTAACATTTATGGTTCCATAATCATCCCAAACCAAAGTGTCCGATACGTAGCTAATACCATAACCAGCAAAAACAGCAGACGACACCAATGTATCGGATGAGGAGAATGGCAACACCATAAAATCCTTCCGAAGGGTGAAATGCTTTTCATTAACGGAAAAGAAATTATTGTAACCTATATCCTGATGATCGATAAATTCGATAAACTGGAAGCCATTCCTGCTCAGCAATTCTAACCCACTTTCGCTCATAACATCTTTAATATACTTGGCAACCACCCGGTCGTAGGGAGTACCAGGCTGCCGGCCCATAAGCGAATCGGAAGCTAAAAAATCAACGTGAGCATAAAGCTCATCGTGAGTAATTTCCGGATTAATCTTGGTTTTGGTTGTGCAGGAGTATGCCAAGCACAGCGCAAAAAGTATCGTGTAAAGCGTAAGTCTTCGCATTTGGCAAGGAGTGTTAGTTTTCAGCCAAAAAAATGAATAGTTGATAATATTAATAATGCAAACCTACTGCAAAAATTTGTAAGATGCAATAAGCACAACCTTTGCACGGGCATTCAACCCTATGTTAGCTTAGCATTAATTTTTGAGCAAAGACATCCATTTGTAACCTTTTTTTGTTACTATTGCATATAGTATTAACCCATTAACCCATCGAATATGAAAAAGATAAGCATACGCTATATCATAATTGTTCTAGCAACGTTCCTTTTCAGTTCAACGGTAAAAGCCTGGTCGGAGCATCCTCTTATGGCCTATCAGGTGCTTTCAACTATCCCCGAACTGGCTAACCAAGATCCAATAGCGGTTAAGAATCTTCAAACATTCCTGCTTGAGCAGGAAAAAGAGTTGGAAAAATTCTTTGCACAGCAGGAGCTATGGCTCACCAATAATTTAACATACTACCCTGCCCTACCTGAGCACCTAAGGTTTAAAGCCACAGGCAACCCCGACGATATTCTCGAAAGGTTTTTTAAAGCCATAAGGCTTAACCCAGATGTTAAGATGAAGCTGTACCTACATCTTTTACCTTTTGAAGAAATTGGCGAAAGGAAAACGGTTTCGCCCGAATTGCTTACCACTGTAAAGGATGTTTCGGCGCTTTCAAACACTAACTATGTTGAACTTTTCGAGGGCGATATGGTTTCGCCTTTCGCTGTGCTATACAGTGCCAACGATGAGCCCGATTATGGATTTGACCTTGGACTTTTTGTAGATAACAACACGCCCCAAGGCAATGAGTACGGATTTGGCGAACAACCTTTTGGCGATCCAAATCTGGAGTATGGAAGCCAGGCTCCATTCCATATGGGTTTTTACCACGAGGCTAAAATTGTATTCTTCTTTGGCCCATTCCTAAAGAAAACCTTACCTGAGATGCGAATTAATCAGTTTAAAGCGCTGGCCGAATTCGCATTCGCATCGGGGAACCCATACTGGGGTTACCGATTTATGGGATGGGGAATGCATTATCTGGGAGATCTTTCTATGCCATACCACTCTGTAGCGTTACCCGGTGTAAGCGCACTAAAAATGATTTGGACTAACATTAAGGCTATGCTTGGCTTCCCAAAGAGCAAAGACAATGCAGTTCAGATTGTTAGTAACAGGCATTCGGTATTGGAAGAGTACCAATGGCAAGTACTTAGAGCTGCATACCAAGGTGAAAATATGAATCATCCGTTGCTTGCTGCATTACGCAATCCCATCGATATGATTGAATACAATAAGGATTTTCCGAGGATTATTGTGGCCAAGGAATCGGCAGGCAAAGCCAAGCGAGTAGATAAAACTCTTAAAACGTGTATGCCTGAACAGCTGGTTTCTGATCCTGCCTTTGAAACCCCGGGCTCAGCTGAATTGGAGCAAGTTATTACTCTGGCCAAGAGCGAAAAGGGCGACGAGGCCATTGAAAAGATGGATGCTACACTTGCCGAACTCTTCCGGTCGTACAGCATGCACCTGAAAAGTTTTTACAATGCCATTCTAAATTAGCATCGGTAATCGGCGGCTCCTTAGGATTTATTGCTTACTACCTTTGTGCGTGTGGTATAGTTGATGTACTATGCCGTCAGATACTCCTATGGTTGGAATTAAGATTCGGTTAGCTCCCGACCATTTCATAATCCTCATAAATATACTGGAAGCAGGCACAATCACATCGGCCCTATCGGGATTTAACCCCATTATCGATATTCGTTCATCAACCGAATAACGGTTGATAAGCTTATCCATTTCGGCCAGCTCTTCGAAAACAAGCTGCTGCTTGTCCTTTTTGCCCGATAGTTTAATAATTTTGTTGATATTACCCCCAGATCCAATAATCACCACTTCGCGAGAATTGGCTTTGAATTGCTTAAGCCACTTCTTGATTTCCTTAAACTCCTCTTCGCCAACCTTTTTATTCAAAAGCCTAATGGTACCAACATTGAACGATTTAGACTTAACCAACTTGCCATTGCTAAAAAGAGTGATCTCGGTACTTCCACCACCAACATCTACATACAGGTAGTGCTTATCGTCATTAATCAGCTCAACAATCTGGTTAGAGTATATAATTTCAGCCTCCTGTTTTCCGTCAATTATCTCTATATCAACACCCGAGAATTCCTTTACCTGTTGCACTACCAACGGACCGTTGCTTGCCTCGCGCATTGCCGATGTTGCACAGGCTCGGTATGCAACTACATCATGCACCTCCATAAGGTTTTTAAATGCAAGCATTGTTTTTTTTATCTTCTCTACCTTTTCCGGTGAGATTTCACCCCGCACAAATGCATCCTCGCCCAAGCGAACTGGCACACGCACCAAGGATGATTTTTTGAATAGCGGGGTATTGTTCTCCTCAATCACATTCATGAACAGGAGTCGAATGGCGTTTGAGCCAATATCAATTGCGGCAAATTTTAAAATTTTCAACATACTAGCTGCTACGGGATTGCTTTTGATAGTATTTGTATAATTCAACTTGTGACTGATAATCCTTCTGATTATCTGAACGCTTAAAGGTGTTTGTTTGCTCGCCATCAACAATTCGAGCCTTCACATTGTCCTTAAATCCGGCGTTAAATATTTGCCGAATTTCTTTTTGGATGTCGGGATCAAACACAGGAGCAGCCACCTCAACCCGGTAGTCAAGGTTACGCGTCATCCAGTCGGCAGACGAAATGTAATACTTTGGACTGTTGTTATTACAAAAGATAAAAAAACGTGAGTGCTCCAAGTACCTATCTACAACGCTAACCACTTCAATGTTTTCGCTCTGCCCTGAAACCCCAGGCACAAGCGAACATATACCTCGCACCATGAGCTTAATCTCAACACCGGCATTGCTTGCCTGATAAAGTTTACGAATCACATCCAAGTCTACAATGTTGTTGATTTTGCAATGAATATATGCCGGTAGTTTTTTCCGTGCATTGGCAATTTCATTGTCGATGTGTAGATACAATTTTCGACGCATACTCACGGGCGATACCCATAAGTAACGATAGTTAAATGTTTTATAGTTATACTCCAAGAACGAGAAAACCTTTTCAACCTCGTTGGTAATTCTGTTGTCGGCGGTAAAAATATTGATATCGGTATAAAGGTTTGCGTTCCCTTCATGGAAATTACCAGTGCTAATGGTTGCATATCGGACCAACCGGCCTTTCTCCTCACGGGTTATAAGCGTTTGCTTGTTATGAACTTTAAGCCCGTAAATTCCAAAGATCACCTTAATACCTACCTCCTCCATTCGTTTGCTCCAATAGATATTCGCCCCCTCATCGAAACGGGCTAATAGTTCAATTACCACGGTAACCGATTTCCCGTTCTGCGCAGCATTCATAAGCGCTCGTACCACTTTCGATTCGGTTGCTACTCGGTATAGCGTAATTTTTATGCTTGTAACATCGGGGTCGATGGCTGCCTCGCGCAGCATACGGGTATAGTATGAAAAGCTGTGGTAGGGATAGTGCAGCGAGAAGTCCTTCTTGGCTATCTCCTCTAAGATACTGGTAGCATTATCGAGCTTTGGTATGGGCAACGAATGCAATGGTTTATTCACCAGCTCGGCACTGCCAATCTTGGGAAATGTGATAAAATCTTTGAAGTTATGATACCGAGAGCCGGCCAGCAGGTTGTCGGCTTCATCTAAATCCATCCTTTGTATAATAAACTGCAGTAAATCGGGGGCAATTGCCGAATCGTAAACAAAACGAACAGGCTGACCCTTGGTTCGGTTTTTCAAACCCTTGGCAATTTTCTCCAAAAGGCTTTCGGCTATATCGTTATCAACATCCAATTCGGCATCGCGCGTAATCTTTATGGTATATGCCTCAAATGTATCGTAGGGCAAGATACTAAACACCTGCTTTAGGCAGTATCGTATTACATCGTCGAGCAGAATGATATAGTACTTATTGTCATGCTTAGGAAGTTGTATAAACCGAGAATGGTCGTTGGTAGGTATCTCAATTATTGCAAATTGAAACTCCTCGGGGGCATCAGATTTCGAGAGTTTTACTGCTAAGTAGATACACCGATCCTTAAGTTCAGGAAATTCATCAAGCCAACTAACCATGATGGGAGCAATTGATGGGGCTATATGCTGCTTAAAAAACTCCTCAACGTAAACCTGATGATCGTTACAGAGCTGTGTTTCGTTTACAATAAAAATATCCTTGGCTTTTAACTCCTCTACAATTTGAGCAAATATCCCATCGAACCGCTGTTGAAAATCCTGTACAATCCTCTTGATTTTTTGCACAACCTTTTTGGGTTTTTCGCCCACTAGTTGACGTATGCCTTTATCGAGCTGCATTAGCCTTAGCTGAGTAGCCACTCGTACTCTAAAAAATTCGTCGAGGTTGTTACTAAA
>DDWD01000042.1 GCA_002345825.1 Bacteroidales bacterium UBA2295 | reverse complement strand
TTCTGCCCGAAATACTTGAGAGTCCACTAGGTCACTCAATCATAAAGCGTGCTCAAACCAAAGGTTTGGTCCAAATACACCTACACCACCTCCGCGATTACACCACCGATAAGCATCGAACCGTTGATGACTATGCCTTTGGTCCCGATGCCGGTATGGTGATGAAGATTGAACCCATCTTCAAGGTTATCAATAAATTGAAAAGCGAACGCCAGTACGATGAGGTTATATATACCTCGCCCGATGGCGAAAGGCTTACACAGCAAGTTGCAAACGGGCTAAGCATAAAGGGAAATATAATTATACTTTGCGGGCATTACAAAGGTATTGATCATCGGGTACGTGAGCACCTCATAACCCGCGAGATTTCCATAGGCGATTACGTGCTCTCGGGTGGTGAGCTGGCAGCTGCCATTATTGTCGATAGCGTGGTGAGACTAGTTCCAGGCGTGTTATCCGACGAAACATCGGCACTTACCGACTCATTCCAAGACAATCTGCTGGCTCCGCCAGTGTATACCCGCCCAGCTGAGTTTAATGGTTGGAAAGTACCCGAAGTGCTTACATCGGGCAACTTTAAGGCCATTGAAAAATGGCAAATGGAGCAAGCCCTTGAACGCACAAAGCGTTTAAGGCCAGAGCTGCTTGAGGGATTTGAGGAGTAAAACCCATTCCCTGTCTCGGAAACCATTTTATGAACGAGAGATATTAGATGTTGGATATTGGATATTGGATAAAAAACTTTCAGACCTTTGACTTTAGACTTTTATCTTTCAGACTTTAGACTTTTGAAATTAGACTTTAAACTTTCAGACTTTAGACATAAAATAATATGACAAGATCGATGACAGGCTTCGGCAAGGCTGAAGTAACGGTAAATGGGAAGAAAATTGTGGTTGAGGTAAAATCGCTTAACAGCAAACAGCTCGATATTTCTGCCCTGAAGATGCCAATGATTTACAAGGAGAAGGAGTTGGAAATTCGCAATAAGCTGTCGCAAAGTGTTGTAAGGGGAAAGGTCGATTTTTACGTGTCGGTTGAGAAAGATGCCAGCAGCTCTGCCCCTACCATCAACCGCGATGTGTTTAAATCGTATCTCGAGCAGATCAACAGCATTACCAGCGAATTGAATATGCCCATGCAGAGCGAGCCCTTGGTGCAAACAATTCTTAAACTCCCTGAGATTTTTAATGCCCAGGCCGACGACATAAGCAACGAAGAGTGGGATGCCCTAATGCAATGCGTGCACATGGCCATTGATAATCTTAACGCTTTCCGCGATCAGGAGGGGAGAATAACTGAGCAGGATTTAGTGAGCAAAGTAAACTCCATTGGCGATTTGTTGAAACAGGTTGCTCCTTTCGAGGGTGAGCGAATTGAAACCATAAAAAATCGCATAACCGAGAATCTCGATAAGATTGGCAACGATGTAGCTGTTGATAAAAACCGATTTGAGCAGGAGCTAATCTACTACATGGAGAAATTTGATATCAACGAGGAGAAGGTTCGCCTAACCAACCACTGCAAGTATTTTATTGATACGCTCAAAGATGATGAGCCTGCTGGACGCAAGCTTGGCTTTATTGCACAGGAGATGGGCCGCGAGATAAACACCCTTGGATCAAAAGCCAACCACGCCGAAATTCAAAAGATTGTGGTGCGCATGAAGGATGAATTGGAGAAAATCAAGGAGCAGCTATTGAATGTTCTATAGTATTAAGGTTGATGTTGATTGAACAGTTGCTGAACCTGTCGAAGCAACCAAGCAAGCAGATTGAACGGTTGCTGAGCCTGTCGAAGCAACCAAGCAGGCAGACTGAACGGTTGCTGAGCCTGTCAAAGCAACCAACCAGGCAGATTGAACGGTTGCTGAGCCTGCCGAAGCAACCAAGCAGGCAGATTGAACGGTTGCTGAGCCTGCCGAAGCAACCAAACAAGCAGATTGAACGGTTGCTGAGCCTGTCGAAGCAACCAAGCAGGCAGATTGATCGGTTGCTGAGCCTATCGAAGCAACCAACTAGGTAGGTCGAATGGTTGCTGAGCCTGTCGAAGCAACCAAGCAGGCAGATTGATCGGTTGCTGAGCCTATCGAAGCAACCAACCAGACAGATTGGATGATTGATTGATTTTAAAAAACACTGCCTACATAACACCAGAATTATTTAAACAATAAGATTATACTCTTACACCACTTCTAATTACGACATGAAAGGCAAACTACTAATATTCTCTGCCCCATCGGGATCTGGTAAAACAACCATTGTGCGAAGCCTCTTACAAAAGATGCCAAACCTTGAGTTTTCAGTATCGGCGTGCAGCCGAGCAAAGCGCGAGGGCGAAGTGCATGGCCACGATTACTACTTTCTGACACCCGATGAGTTTAGAACTAAAATTGACAACAACGAGTTTGTGGAGTGGGAAGAGGTTTACCCCGGTTCGTACTACGGAACGCTAAAATCAGAAATTGAGCGTATCTGGAATAAAGGAAACCATGTGGTTTTTGATGTGGATGTTATTGGTGGACTTAATCTAAAAAAACAGTTTGCCGATAGGGCGCTGGCCATATTCGTAATGCCACCGTCAATTGAGGCGTTGCGCCTACGCCTTGAACTACGCGGCACCGAAACACCCGAAAGCCTAACAAAGCGAGTTGGCAAGGCCATGGAGGAGATGTCGTACGCAAAGGATTTTGATAAAATCGTTGTAAACGATAACCTTGAGGAGGCCATTACTATGGCTGAAGGTTTGGTTGGGAAGTTTATTTCTTAAGTTGGCAGTTGGCAAGCAATATAGTTGGCAAATGTGCAGTTGGCAGTTGGCAAGGAGACATAACAAAAGGTATTGAAAATATAAATGTGAATTAAACCATTTTTAGAGTTGATTTGATAGGAAACCTAAAAAACAATTGACTAAATGGTAGGTAGCTTCAGAGATTTAACTGTATATAAAAAAGCATTTGCTTGGGCTATGGAAATCTTTGATATTACAAAGAGTTTTCCCAAAGAGAAACGGTATGAACTAACCGATCAGATTAGACGATCATCTCGAGCTGTTTGCAGAGCAATTGGAGAAGGATATCGCAAACGCCAGTATCCAAAGCATTTCTCAAGCAAAATGAGTGACGCTGATATGGAAAATACGGAAAGTCAGGTGTCTCTTGATTTTCCTTTGAATGTAAATACATCACTGATGGTGAATACAACAATTTATTATCTAAGTCTGAAGAGATTGGTCGCTTATTGAACCATATGATTGAAAACCCTGAAAAATATATGCCTCGTTCCTAACGTTACCAATTGCCAACTGCCAAGTTGCTAACTGCCAATTATTGTATGCATTCAAATTAATAATGAGTCCAAACCATGAAAACAGGTCTCTTCTTCGGATCCTTCAATCCAATTCACAACGGTCATATAGCCATTGCTGGGTATATGCTCGAGTTTACCGATTTGGAGGAGGTATGGTTCGTGGTTAGCCCGCACAATCCATTAAAAGAGCAAAGCGAGCTAGCCCCCGATAATCATCGGCTAAATATGGTGCGCCTAGCCATAGAGGAGTACCAACCCAAAATATCGCTTTGCGATATTGAGATGAGCATGCCTCGCCCCTCCTACACCATCGATACGCTAAAAGCCCTTAAGACATTGCATCCGGAAAGGAAATTTACAGTCCTCGTGGGTGCCGATTCAATAGACAGCATAGAGAGGTGGAAGGATTACCAATCGTTACTCGCAAATAACCGAATTATGGTGTATCCCCGATTAGGTTCAAACACCAGTGAGCTAAAAACAAAATATAATGTTGATATTATAAATGCTCCAATCATGGAGATAAGCTCAACATTCCTGCGCAAAGCCATATCGCAGGGAAAAAGAGTCGACTATTTTATACCCCCAAGGGCATACCAGTACCTACTCGATAACAAGATATACTAACATAATGAGCAAAGAATTTGATATGGGATTGCAGGCACTTTACGCTGGCGATCTGACAAAGGCTGAAGAACTACTTACCAAAGCAATAGAGGATGATCCATTAAATGCAGAGGCATACTTCCACAGAGGCAAGGTACATCGCCAAAATAGGAAACACACAGCAGCAATGAACGACTTTTACAAAACTCTCGATATTGCCCCTTCACACAATCAAGCCAAGATTTCACTGGAAATGGTGAAGCAGATCATGGCGTTTCGGAATCCCGATTTGTATAATCCTTAGTGGAATGGTTGATTGAGATTGTCTTTGCAGACAGGGTGTCAGTGTCTTAAGGATTGTTTGATTGAGTGATTGACCTGACAGCGCGCGAAGCTCCTGTCAGCGTCTTTTTGGATTGAATGATTGAGTGATTGACCTGACAGCGTGCGAAGCTCCTGTCAGCGTCTTAAGGATTATTTGAATGGTTGATTGAATGAATGATTGAGAAGTAGGTTCTAAGCCTATAGGAGTGACCCGTAAGTATGCAATACTAAAAAAAGGCAGCTGCAAATCCATTTTCAGATTGCAAGCTGCCTTTTGTGTCATTACCAATGATTTATCCTAGGCAATTTCGTTTCACCATGTAAGGATATTTAAAATCGGTTGGTGGTACAAGGGTTTCCTTTACCGTACGGGGGCTAGTCCAGCGAAGCAAGTTATAGGGTCCGCCGGCCTTATCGTTGGTTCCACTACCACGTGCGCCACCAAATGGCTGCTGACCCACCACTGCACCTGTTGGCTTATCGTTAAAGTAGAAGTTCCCAGCAGCGTAGCGCAGCACAGAGCAGGCCTGATTCAATGCTTTTCGGTCGTTTGATATTACCGCACCTGTTAATCCGTAGGGCGATGTCTCATCAACCAGTTTCAGGGTTTCGTCCCATTTCTCATCATCGTAAACAAAAACCGTGAACACGGGTCCAAAAATCTCCTCCTCCATGGTTACAAAGTGCGGATCGTTAGCAACAATAACTGTTGGCTCAATAAACCATCCAACGCTGCTATCGCCATTGCCACCAAACATTATCTCGGCATCGGCCGACTGCTTAGCCATATTGATATAGCTCATAATATTGTTAAATGCAGACTCATCAATTACGGCATTCATAAAGTTTCCGAAATCGGATACATCGCCCTGCTTAATCTCGTTGAGCATCTCAAGCATACGCTTTTTAATTGGCTCCCAAAGCGATTTTGGAACGTATCCACGCGAAGCGGCTGAGCATTTCTGCCCCTGATACTCAAATGCCCCACGAATCATTGCTGTTGCAGCCACATCTACATCGGCCGAGGGGTGCACCACTACAAAATCTTTTCCTCCTGTTTCGCCTACAATCTTCGGATATGATTTGTAGGTTTCCAAATTCTGTCCCACCTGCTTCCAAAGCTGGTTAAAAGTGTTTGTTGAGCCAGTAAAGTGAATACCAGCAAGCATTGGGTGCGGAATTGCTGTCCCTCCTACTACCGAGCCCTTACCAGGCACAAAGTTGATAACCCCATCGGGCAAACCGGCTTCCTTGTATATCTGCATTAGCAGATAATTCGATAGCAAAGCCGTTGTAGCAGGTTTCCATACAATGGTATTACCCATAAGGGCAGGCGACATATTAAGGTTTGAGCCAATAGCCGTAAAGTTAAACGGTGTAATGGCCAGTATAAATCCCTCCAATGGGCGGTACTCAGTTCTGTTCACCACTCCAATCTCGGAATGAGGTTGCTGGTTGTAAATTTCCGAAACGAAAAATGAGTTAAATCTCAAGAAGTCGATGGTTTCGCAGGCAGCATCAATCTCTGCTTGATAAACACTTTTCCCCTGCCCCACCATGGTTGCTGCATTTATTCTATGTCGATATTTTTTCGAGATAAGTTCCGCTATCTTTTGGTTTACGCTGGCACGCTCAACCCACGACACGGTGGACCAGTACTTATGCGCCTCCAGCGCAGCATCGATTGCCATTTTAACCTCCTCAGGGCCGGCCATATGGAAACGAGCAATAACCTTCTTATTATTATGCGGAATGGTTATTTCACCCATTTTCCCAGTTTTAACCTCCTTCCCTCCAATAATTAGGGGTATCTCGGTAACTGTATTGCTTAATCGATTTACCTCATTTAGCAACTTAGCACGATCTGTGGAACAGTCCTCATACATTCTTACGGGTTCATTCTCTGGTCGTTGAAAATTGAAAATTGCATTATTCATAGTAAACTATTTAGTTAATTATTATTCGTTATGCAATATTATACATATCGTTCGTTTCCATCAATGATTTTTATCACTTGAATTCACATGCAAAACATTTAATAGAGGTTTTTGTTTATACGCATCATCAGTAGTTGAGCATCAAATTAAAATTAACTCCAATTAGCTGAAAACAAAAATTAACCTTAGCGCAAGTTTTAAATCTAAAGGGAGTCTAAACAGTAAAGACTCACACTAAACAACAATTTATCATTATAGAAATTTATGAAAACACGATTAATCGCAACGATGACGTTGCTACTTACAGTAAGCATATTATCCTACGCTCAAGCCCAACGTCAAGGCAGTGGAGCTGGGATGTCAAGCAATTTAACTGGCTCAGTAACAGGTAAAGTAATTGACAAACTTAGCAATGAACCCGTTGAATATGCAAACATCGGTTTCTACACTTTGCGCGACTCAAGCTTGGTTACAGGAGGGATAACCAATGAGAAAGGTGAATTTAATATTGACAAAGTACCCATGGGAAGATACTTTGCCGAGGTAAAATTTATTGGTTACAACACTTTGACTGTTGAATCATTTGGAGTGAACCCAAAAAATTTAATGGCAAATTTAGGTGAGCTTACGCTCGAACCTGCATCAGAAAATTTGGAGGCAGTGGTTGTAACGGGACAAAGACAAATGCTTACGCATAATCTGGACAAGAAAGTATTTAGCGTGGAGAGAGATATAAATGCCGAAGGAGGAACCGCATTGGAAATAATGCAAAATATTCCATCCATTGAAGTGGATATGGAGGGAAACGTGAGCTTGCGTGGGAGTCAGAATGTTACCATACTGGTAGATGGTAGACCATCGACCTACACAAGCATAGAAGAGATACCTTCAAGCATAATCGAAACCGTTGAGGTAATTACCAACCCTTCGGCTCGCTACGATCCTGATGGGCTATCGGGAATTATCAACATAGTGCTAAAAAAACGTCGCGACCCTGGGTACCATGGAATGGTTATGCTAAATGCTGGAACAGGTTATAAGTACAACGGAACGTTAAATGTTAACTACCGAGAGGATAAATTTAACTTTTTTGCCAATGCAAGCTTCCGACAGCATCAAATGACCGGGCAAACCCTATCGGATAGGGAAACAACACTAAGCCAAGGTGGCACCTCTTTACTTTTTCAGGATCAGGACTTTAGAAGACAAGGCCAATTTCTTAATTTTAAAGGTGGTGTTGACTACTTTATCAACAACTCCAATACATTAACATTAACAGGAGGTTACAGCTCGCGCGATTTTGGTATGTGGGATATAACACAAACCGACTTAACAATGCCATCGCAAACATCACAATACTTCAGAGAAAACGATGGTTTTAACGGAGGTGAATCGTATAACTTTGCCCTAAACTACAAGCTAAACGGGAAACAGAAGGGACAAGAACTTACCACCGATGTATTTTACTACTCCATGCTGGGTGAGAGCGGCACCGATTTAACTCAATGGTGGGATCTTGAACAATTCGATAGGCTATATGAGCAAACCGAATCGAACTTTCTGGGCAATAACCTGACATTCCAAACCGATTTGGTTCAACCAATTGGTAATGGTGGCCGTCTTGAAACGGGTTTAAAAGCAACGCTTCGCTCGCAAGACAATGATTATCTCTTTTCGAATAAACAAGATAATACATGGGTACTCGATGAGCTACGAAGCAACAATTTCGTTTACGAAGAGCAGCAGTACTCAGCCTACGCAATCTATTCCAACACCTTTGCCGATGGCAAGTTTAGCTACCAAGGAGGATTACGAGTTGAGCAGGCTTTCACCAATGCCGATCAGCTTGCTACAGATGATGAGCCAATTAAAAGAGATTTTCTTAACTTTTTCCCAAGCGCACATATTAAATGGGATATAAATCAGAAGAACTCGGCACAGGTTGCCTATAGCCGCAGGGTAAGTCGCCCGCATACACGTATGCTTAACCCATTTATCGACTATAGCGACCCGCTAAATATGAGTATGGGTAATCCTTGGTTAAACCCAGAGTTTACCAATAGCTTTGAGGTAAGCTACTTTTACAACTTACCCAAAACAAAGCTGAACGCAACCATATTCCAACGCAATACAACCGACATTGTAACTAGATATGTTGAGGTTGACGACGAGGGAATTGCTTGGTCTACTTTTGAGAATATTGACGAGAGTAGAAGTATTGGCCTTGAGGGAGTGATTACACAAACCATTGCACCATGGTGGAAAGTAAACGCAAGCGCAAACTACTACAACATGAAGTTATATTCCGATTTGCTTAATGAGCGCTCAAGCCAAGGTGATAATTGGTCGGTAAGAGCCACATCAACCTGGAATATTGGCAAAAATGTTGAACTTCAACTCAACGGCAACTACCGCTCACCATCCGTTTCGGTTGGTGGAAGTATGCGGTTTTGGCAAACAGGAGGAGGACAGGGAATTACCGAGGAGATGTACTGGATGGATTTGGGGGTTCGTGTAAACGTGTTTAACAAAAAGGGAACCATTACGCTTCGCGTTAGCGATCTTTTCAACACCATGGATTTCAGATCGTCAACATGGGGCGACAACTTCACCAGTAACATTGAGCGTACCCGTGAGAGCCGAATAATTTTCCTTGGATTTTCCTACAGAATTAACGAATATCGTGCTCGTCGCGATAAACAACCCGACGTTAATGGTCTAGATTTGGATATGGAGTAGTTTAGAATTGGCATATGAAAATGGGGCAGCATAATGTTGCCCCATTTTTTTTAACATTATCATTATTTTTCTGTTTGTATTGAAAATCAAATGAGATGAAAACAAAACTCATTATAGCAGCCATAGGCTTGTTTTATGCTAGTAGTCTATATGCACAAAACAGCAACGATGCATTTATTATTAGCAGCAATACCAACCGAACCGGTATGTTTGTGCTGGGCGGATGGGCCTTGGCAAATTTTGCCTATGGAGGCTATGAGTGGGCAAGGCACAATGATAGTCGCAAGTATTTTGGGCAAATGAATGTGATGTGGAATGTTGTGAATGCAGGTATTGCCGGATTTGCCCTATATCAACATTTCAACGCCGACATTTCGATGCTTTCGCCACAAGATATGCTAAGCAAGCATAATCAAACCATGAATCTTTATCTTATTAATGCTGGCCTGGATGTACTGTATGCTGCTGGTGGTTGGTATATGGTTCGAGCATCAGGAAAAAGCGAGAAATATTCCGATATGCTTAAAGGGTATGGCCAATCGGCAATTCTTCAGGCATCATTTCTCTTCACCTTTGATTTGGCTATGTATTTTATTCAGCTGAACAACTCATCGAACTTTAGTATCCCCTTGCAGTCCTTTGCACTTGGGGTTAATGGCATATCGTTTACAATTGCATTTTAATTAACGTGAGTTCGACAAAAGGAATAGTCATGTATCTCCTTTGTAAATAAGCGAATAAGGTTCATAATTATGATTATTTGAGTTTAAAATAAGGTTTCTTGTAGTTTATAAACCTTATTTTGGTTTTTTAAACCTTAGTAAAACACTGCGAAGCCAAAGATATCAAAACTTATTACCTTATTTTGTGGAGTCCTATATCAACGCGTTACATCGAACTCACGTTAATTAACTAAAGGGCATACTAAAACAGTATTTTTCACCACTTATACTTCACCCCTGCTAGTTCCTCCGATACCTTCCAGAGCCTTATGGCATCCTCTGTATTATAGGAATTCTTACTCGATTTTAGCACAACCGGCGAACCAGCCAGCTCCATAAACCCGGAAGGGCCGAAGAACTGACCTCCAATTACAGTTTGGTCAACAGCTGCTCGAAGTTGCGGTAATGCACCCGATTCAGCGCTGGGAAGCATTCGTTCTATAAGAGGTCGAAAAAGCCGAACAAAAACATTTTTTTCCATATACCTACCAAGGTTGGTATGCGATGCGCCAGGATGAGCAGCAAGTGAAAGACATTTTATGCCGTGGGCATCGAAATTTCGTTGCAGCTGATACGCAAATAGCAGATTTGCCAGTTTTGAGCGGGCATATGCACGAAATCTATTGTACGACCTTTCCCTTTCGCACAGGTTATTATCGAAACTAATCTTCCACTGCTTATGGGCAAGGCTGCTCACGGTTACCACACGTGGGTTAGGTGTTGCTTTTAACAAACTGAGCAGGTGCCCAGTTAGCGCAAAATGGCCTAGATGATTAGTCCCCATCTGACTCTCAAAACCATCCTTTGTCAAAGCGAATGGGCTAATCATTATCCCCGCGTTATTGATAAGGATATCTAATCGTGTGTAATGCGATTTAAAGCTATCGGCAAAATTTTTTAAGGAGGTTAAGTCCGTTAAATCAATAGGCAAAACCTTTATCGTGCCTGCAGGATTCTTTTTGAGGATCTGTTCTTTGGCCTGTTCCCCTCTCTCAAGCGATCGGCAAGCGATTATCACATCGGCACCATTTGCAACAAATGCTTTGGCTGTCTCGAAACCCAAGCCGCTATTTCCTCCCGTTACAATTGCCACCTTACCCGTAAGGTTGGGCATATCGTTTTTTGTCCATCTACACATATTTACTGAGGATATTTTTAGTGCAAATTTACTATCGTACGGCAGAAAACAAAATAACAAGAGGTTGCCAGTGAATATAGCAACCCCTTGGCCTGTATGTAGGGTGAAACTATTCGTACTTTAGAGCCTGCACTGGATTTGCCTGAGATGCTTTCCAAGCCTGAAATGAAACCGTAAGAATTGCAACAGTTACGCTCAAACCACCAGCAATAAGGAAAAACGAAGGTTCAATATCAATTCTATAGGCATAATTGCTAAGCCAATATTCCATGGCGTAAAACGCCAAGATCCAACCAGCAAGATTAGCCACCAAAACCCATTTAACAAATTCCCAAACCATTAATCCTACAATAGTTAATGAAGAGGCGCCCATTGTTTTACGAATACCAATTTCCCTGTAACGTTGCTCAGCCATAAATGTGGCCAAACCAAATAGGCCTAAACACGATATGAGAATAGCCAAGAAGCTGAAATATGAAAAGAGCTTAACCATTCGCATTTCGGCTCGGTACATTTTATCGAATTCCTGATCGAAAAATCGGTAACGAAACATATCGTCAGGGTAAACCTCACTCCAAACAGATTCAACATCTTTCATTGTGGTGGCAATACTATTGGGGTTAAGCCTGATACTTACAGTATTTTGCCAAGGGACCGTCATAAACATAAGCAACGGTTCAACTTTGCTTTTTAGGCTCTGGAAATTAAAGTTTGAAACAACCCCAATTATCTCAAAGTTATAGCCCCATGCGGTCACAACCTGTCCAACAGGATTATCTAAGCCCATAACTCTTACTGCTTCTTCATTAACAATCATTGCCATTGAGTCTGATGCAAACTGCTTATCCCATGATCGGCCTTCGGCTAGCTTCATACCAAAAACCTCGATAAAATCGTAATGCACAATTATGTTTGAGAACAAAGCATTCTCTTCAGGGTTAGCACCTTCCCAGGAAACCCCCGACGTGCTATTGCCAATTTGATTTGGCAATGCGTTAGAACAAGTAACCGCCTCAACACCTGGTAATTTACTGAGTTCGTCTTTTACCATATCGTATTTCTCTCGCCCCCCTTCGCTAAAGTTCACCATTACTATATTATCCTTTTGGAATCCCAAATTCTTGTTTATCATATAGTTTAACTGCTTACTCACGAGCATTGTCGATACAATTAAGGCTACTGATAAAGTAAACTGAAAAATTACGAGCACCTTACGGAACGTCTTTGATCCCTTGCTAAACTCACCCTTTAAAACTTTAATTGGCCTAAACGATGATAAGAAAAATGCAGGGTAGCTACCCGAAACCAATCCGGTGATGAAAGTAACAAGTAAAATGACACCAATCATAAAAGTTGATGCTGAGGAGAAGCTAATATCCTTTCCCGACAAATCATTGAAACCAGGGAGGAACAGTAAAACCAAGCCAATGGCAACTAGCATTGCAATTATGGTTAACAAAATTGATTCGCCCAAAAACTGCCCTATAAGCTGGGATCTATTACCACCCGACACCTTTCGAAGACCAACCTCCTTGGCTCTTTGAGACGATCGAGCTGTTGTTAGATTCATGAAATTTATGCAAGCAATGAGAAGTACTAGAAGAGCGATGACAGAAAATATCCTAACATTGGTAATTGAACCTGTTCCCCAAATATTGTGCAAGTACGATTTTGAAAGGGGCTCAAGGTAAAGACTAACATTCGCTTGCCCGTTCTCGGCCACAACAGTTTTTATTTGAGTTTCGACCTCTTTATAATCCTGATTGTTATCTATTTGAACATATGTAAAAAAACTATTGTTAGTCCAAGCTAGGTTCATACCGGGCCATAACTTTTCGATGTTTACCTCAAATGGAACTATGAAGCTAAATTGTAAATGGGTATTTTTTGGCCTTTCAACTACACCTGTTACGGTGTATTCAATGGATTTATTAAATGTTAAACTCCTGCCCACAGGATTTTCGTCTCCAAAATATTTCTTCGCCTCTTCATGATTAAGAATAATTGAATTTGGCTGTGCTAACGCATTATCCGGAGTGCCATAGATAAAGGGAAAAGAAAAAATATCGAGGGCTTCTTGATCTGCAAAATAACCATCGCTATCGTACCATTTATCTTCATTTATTGATATTTCGATCCTTCGCCAAACGGGAGTAAAACGAGCAACCCGTTTAATGTTAGCGAACTTAGCTTTTAACTCGGGAGCAAGTGGACCCGGGGTGTTGTACACAAGCAAATCGTCTGTACCTGAATATGTTTGATGCTCGTATACTCTATAAATCTCATTAATATTTTCATGAAATCTATCGTAATTTACCTCATCAGTTACCCAAAAAAGGATAAGGATAGTAGCAGCCATTCCCGTGGCCAGCCCAATAATATTTATTAAGGAGAATCCCACATTTCGCTTAAGCGAACGAAATGCCACTACAAGATAATTTTTTAGCATAGCTTTAAGGTTTTTTTCATCATTTTGATAAACGTGCTATTATGATATAAATGGTAATGATTATTCATATTTTAAGGCTTCCACAGGATTTGACCTAGCGGTTTTCCATGAATGGTAAGCAACGGTGATAAATGCAATGGCTAGGCTTAATAGCAATGCAGCGAAAAAGAACAATATGCTAATATTAGTTCGATATGGGAATCCTTGCAGCCACTTCGACATTGCATAAAAGGCAATTGGCCATGCAATTGCATTGGAAATCACAACTAGAATGGCAAATTCACGCCCCATAAGTCCGATAATACGAAGGGTAGAAGCCCCCAACACCTTACGAATCCCCATCTCCTTAACTCTGGCTTGCAACATAAAAGCAGATAGGCCAAACAGCCCCATACAGCCAATAAAAATGGCAATAACGGCGAAATATCCAAACATTTGCCCCATTCGTTGTTCGCTCTTATATGAATTTTCAAACGACTCATTTAGGAAACTATACTCAAAGGGTGCTTCAAGTGAATACTCTTCCCACAAATGTTGTAGCTGTGCTAATGTCTCGGTTAAGTATTCAACATCAACTTTAATATTGTAAGTGTTATATTCTCGACCTCTATAATGAAGGGCTAGCGGACCAACATTGCTATGTAATGAATTGAAATTAAAATCTTTAACAACACCAATTATTTCAGTCTCAAGAAAACCTCCGGTTAGCCTATGCCCTATTGGATTATCTATACCAATCAATTCGGCTAAGGTCTCGTTTATAATAATTACTTCCCGTAAGTCATTGGGCCTATCCCATTCGAATTGACGCCCTTTAACAATTTCCAGCTCTAGCAAGTCAATGTAATCCGGATCAACAGGATGATAGGAAAAATTATGGGTGTCCCCATTTTCATCCCTATAGCTCTCTTGCCAACCTATAGAACCCATCTTGGAATTTGAGCGTGAAATTCCTACAATAGATGGTACTTTAAGTACTTTTTCTTTAAATACTTCGTAGCTATAAGTCGTTTTACGAGGTATGTTGATATTGATTATTTGTTCCTTATTAAAGCCTACATCGTAATTAGAAAAGTAGTTTAACTGGCTAAATATCATCAATGTAGATATTATCAAAGCGACTGAGACCGAGAATTGAAAAACTATTAACACTTTTCGAAACATTCCTCCTTTTGCTCCTTTTACATTTTCTCCTTTTAATACTTTGGCTGGAGTGAAATCACTTAAATATAATGCAGGATATAACCCCGATAATACTCCAAGAGCAACTGTGCTAGAGAGAATAATTATTATTGATTTAGCATCGATAAAACTTGAAGTTGAGAGATCGCGCTCTACCAAAAAGCTAAAAAATGGTGTTAATAACTCAACTAAAGTAATCCCAATAATTAGTGCTATTATGGTAGTTATTATCGATTCACCTAAGAACTGATAGATAATGGAAATTCTTCTGCCTCCAACTGCCTTCCTAATTCCAATTTCTTTCGCTCTAGTTGATGCTCTTGCTGTGCTAAGATTAATATAGTTTACGCATGCTAAAAATAAAATAAGGACTGCAACCACAATCATTACATTAATAAACCTCAGATTTCCATGCTTCACATCTCCCTCAAAGGGAATTGCTCCTTTAAAGTATATGTCGTTAACAGGTCTTAAATTTAGATCAAACGGTAAATCTGACTTCTCCTTTTCTTTTAAAAAATTAGTGATATGATTAATTACATCGTCTCTTTGATTTGGAGATTTAAGCTTTAAATAGGTTGGATTATTCATATTTCTAAAGAGCATCGAACTCATATCCTTCCAATTGTATAGAATAGGCAATATATCGAAGGAGAGCAACGCATTGAAAGATAAATGAAAATCTGCTGGATCGTTTATTACAGCCCTAACCGTAAGGTTATATTTATCGTAAATTGTTACAACTTTTCCTATAGGATTTTCATCACCAAATAGGCGTTTTGCTTCACTACTCGTTAAAACTAAATCAAA
>DDWD01000110.1 GCA_002345825.1 Bacteroidales bacterium UBA2295 | reverse complement strand
TAACATGCTTCAACCTTCCAACTTCGGTCTTCGGTCTTCGGTCTTCCAACCCTAAAATCATTCCACTAAAATTGCAGTAGTAACTTGTTTTTATTACTAAGGTTATTTGAGTTTATAGTAAGGTTTCTTGTAGTTCATAAACCTTATTTTGGTTTTTTAAACCATAGTAAACAGAGCCAAGCCAAAGATATCCAACCTTATTACCTTATTTTGTGGAGTCTTATATCAACCCGTTACATCGAGCTCACGTTATTTAGGTTGTACTTTAGGGTTCACTGGTTAACCCGTTCTACTGATTGTTTCTAACATCTCGGGTTTAAGGATTTCGATGTGATTTCCATTCACATTTATGATACCATCGGTTTTAAAATCCTTAATTGCCCTAATAATGCTCATTACCGAAACTCCGGTGTACTCAGCAAGGTCTTTCCTGCTAAGGGTTAGTTTAAAATCATTGCTTTCATATATGTTTTTTGATAGGAAGAGCAGCGTATCAGCAAATCTGCCATTTAGCTGCTTATGAGTTAAGCTAACAATTCTATCGTAATTATACAGCGTACATTGGTTTAGTATACCAACCACTTTTGATGCAAATTCACTGTTTTCGCTAATAAGTTTCTCCACAGTCTTTCTATCAATAGCGCATACTACCGTATCCAGTATGGCCGAAACTGAGTAGTCAAGAACCTGATGGTTGTTAAAAAGAAATGGCAATCCAATCAAACTTCCTTCCTTAAAAATATTGAGAATTAGATTACTACCATCGGATAGCTCTTTATAAACTTTTACCATCCCTTGTTGCAAATAGATGATGTGCGTATAAAAATTGCCCTGCTTTGCCAGGATTTCCCCCTTCCGATACAATATTTCCGCTCGATTCAAGTCGGCAAAACCAAGTTCCTCCTGGTTAAGGGAGTAAAAGCAGGAGGCCTTAGACTTACAAAGAAGACAGCTATTAGCATTATTTGACAACATGATAAGATTGTTTCAGTTGTGTGTAGGGTTTAAAACTATTTTGATGAAATATAGTGATTTATTTCACAAAACATATATACCTGTGTTGAAAAATTAGGCCAACAAATTTAGCTATTTACTTTTGATATGTTATGATTTTAACCCTTTGTTAACCAAATAACATATATACATTTACATATCTATATAAACAGAAGCAATTGGTATATTAACTTAAGTTTTAATCCATACTAAAGCGATGAATATTAGAAATGTAGCAAATCTTTTTGTCCTTTTGCTGCTTATATGGTTAATGCTAACCGGCTCATTTCAGACGATTAATCTATTGGTTGGAGTTGTACTAGCATTACTATTTGCCATAATTTTTGGTAAGAGCAGCATGATATTTGGCAAGTTGCGATTTACGCCCAAGATGTTTTTATATACCATACTCTATCTAGTGGTATTTCTTTGGGAGCTCATTAAGTCAAACGTAAACGTAGCGCTTAGGGTGATAAATCCAAAATTACCCATTAACCCTGGTATTGTAAAGGTTAAAACTAGGCTTAAATCGCCTATGGGGCGAATGATTTTGGCCAACTCCATTACCCTTACGCCTGGAACTCTCACCATCGATATAAAAGATGATTTCTTTTATATCCATTGGATTGATGTAAAAACTCTTGATGCCGAAGAGGTACGCAAAGAGATATTCGGAAAATTCGAAAAATATCTGGAGGTTATTTATGGTTAATAATATTCTGATTGTGGCCGGAGTGCTCATGATGCTCGGTATCATTTTTTCGGTTTACCGATTTATTAAGGGGCCGGATATTACCGATAGGGTTATTTCTTTTGATATAATGACCATAATATCGGTTTCAATTATTGGGCTAATAGCCCATTTTGCGGGTAGGGTAATTTACCTCGATGTTGCGCTGGTGTACGCTTTGTTGAGTTTCCTTAGCGTTGTGGTTATTGCACGATATATAGAAAGGGGGCTGTAATGGAAACAGTAAAATTAGTAGGGGCAATAATTACCCTAATCGGTTCGGTGTTCATCTTTTTGGGTGGACTAGGTCTTGTTCGTATGCCCGACCTCTTTAACCGAATTCAAACCGGAACAAAGGCATCAACCCTGGGAACCATGCTTAGCCTCATTGGCCTTGCCATGATCAACGAGGGATGGTTTTGGAAACTGCTTGTTATAATAGTTTTTGTGGTGATCACAAATCCCGTATCATCAAACGTAATTGCTCGCGCAGCTCACCACAGAGGCATAAAACTTTCGCAGAAAACTATTACCGATATGCTTGAGGAACAAATCGATAACCAATTAAACGAACAGGAGGATAACCAATGAGTATAGTTTTAGCCATCTTCCTAGGTTTGGTTATACTGGTGTTGGCCGCAGTGGCAATATATCACAAAAACCTTAAGGTAGCCATTATTGCAACGGGCGTTGTGGGGCTATTTGCTTCGGTTCTATTTCTGCTTTTAGCAGCGCCCGATGTTGCCATGACCGAAGCGTCAATTGGTAGCGGACTTACCACTATTATCTTCTTCTACGTTCTCAATAAAATTCGACAATCAAATGATTAAGAAGGGATTAATACTACTTATACTAGTTGGCTTTGTTGCAATAATCAGCAGCCTTCTAATAAATTTTAAGGGAAGCGAGGAGCTTAACCCCCTGGCTAGGCATTACGCAGAACATGGAGCTGCCGAGGTGGGAGCCGCCAACTTGGTAGCTGCTGTGGTGGTTACCTACCGTGGATTCGATACGCTTGGCGAGGTTACCATACTTTTTCTTGCAGCCGCCATTGTGGGCTTTTTCCTAAAGGTGAACAATAGGGATGACAAGAGGGAAACGTCGCTGCGTAAAACTAGCGAGATTCTGGTTACGGCCTCCACTCTTCTGGTTCCAACAATATTTATGCTTGGGGTGTACATCTTCATGAATGGCCACCTAACCCCCGGCGGTGGTTTTCAGGGTGGTGCTGTAATTGCCACGGGAATGGTTTTAATGATTATGGCAAAACCTAACGTGAAGTTTAACCACAAACTGCTTGCCTTTCTCGAGTCAATTTCGGGTGTTGGCTTTATAATCATTGGCGTATTAGGTGTGCTTCTGGCTGCTGGTTTTCTTGACAACAGAATTTTACCTCTCGGCAATTTCGGAACGCTGATTAGCGCAGGGGCTATACCAATTATATATGTGTTAATTGGCCTGAAGGTGGGCTCGGAGCTCACCAATATTCTCGACTCACTTAAGGAAACCCAAAACGAAAAGTAACCATGACACAGTATTTTACATTGGAATTTATTGCCATGTTCACAGGTTTTATGCTACTGGTAATTGGCGTTTGGGGCATGCTTACCCAAAGAAATCTCATAAAAATTGTGATCGGATTTAGCCTATTCACCACTGGGCTTAACATCGCAATTGTTAGCATATCGTACATCAAAAATAGCACAGCCCCCATATTAGATAAGGCTGTTGATATGGCAAACGCCGGAAATCTGGTTGCCGATCCTTTACCTCAGGCACTTGTGCTTACATCTATTGTTATCGGACTAGGAGTTACGGCGCTAATGCTAACCTACGTGCTAAGGATGTACAAAGAGAAAAAATCGTTGGATATTAACTCATATACCGATTTAAAATGGTAAGTCCAATATACATTGTTGCTATTGCGCTGGGCGTTGCCTTTGCGCTAGGATTTTTAGGAAAGAGGGAAAAACTTTCACTGTCGTTGGTGTACATTGCCCTAGCGGCAATGACCGCCATATCGGGCATGTGGTTAATTCATTTTTTGAATAATTCTACTGCTGAAACGGTTCAAGTTTTTACCGGTGGATTTAAACCTCCCTTTTCCATCAATCTCCAAATTGGTCTTGGCGAGTCGTTTTTCATTGTGCTGATCAATATAGTGGGCTTTTTGGGAGCCATCTATCTGCACAACGAGCTTGTAAAAGCTGGTAAAAACATCATGATTGTTCTGCTTGTCCTTATCATGGGGCTGAATGTTATGGTGATGACCCGCGACCTATTTAACCTGTTTGTATTCATGGAGATACAGAGCATCGCCATTGCAGGATTAATCATAATGATTCCCAATAAAAAATCGATACCCGCTGGTTTTAAGTATGTTATTGCTACTGGATTAATATCGGGATTACTGCTTCTCGGAACAATTTTCGCCTACTACTTTAGCGGATCGCTCAACATCGATTTAATTAGTCAAGCATCGTTGCTTTACGTCAAGGGCGGTTCGGTTGCTGTTTTCTTGATCTTACTTTCGGTAATTCTCGAGCTAAAACCTTTCCCTGCCAACGGATGGGCATTAGATGTTTATGAGAGTGCTCACCCAGGTGTAGGCGCACTAATATCTGCAGCATCGGCCACCGCTGGCATTTTTGTGCTTAGCAAGGTTTTAGGCTTGTTTGATATGAACTACCTAAATGCAATTACCATAATTGGGGTAATCACTTTTGTGGGCTCAAATCTACTTGGAATTAAGCAAGAAAATACCCAACGCCTTCTTGGCTACTCATCTCTTGGGCAAATAGGATTAATTATGGCAATCTTGGGACTTAGGCCATACCTTGGAATAAATACTCAATTTATTGCCATCACCATACTTCTATCACATTACCTTGCAAAAGCGGGTCTGTTTTGGCTTGCCGGGATTATTAATGCCGATAAGCTGAAGGACTGGGGAATAATCCGCGGAAACAGATTATACCTTTTTCTTATGGGTACATTCATTTTCACGCTTATCGGATTTCCTCCTTTCCCATCATTCTTTGGTAAGTGGGAGCTGATAATGAGTTTGGCCCAATCGGAAAAATTCGTGCTGCTTGCTGCCATTCTCATTGGTTCATTCCTCGAGGCTATCTACCTTTTCCGTTGGTTTGGCTACGCCATTAAGTGGGACGAGGTTGAGGTGCAAAAAATTAAACTCTCAATTCACAAGATAGTACCCGTTACTCTTTTTGCATTGGCAACTTACGCCTTGGGATATTTCACATCAACCCAAATGGGGCTAGAGGTTAATTTTAACTACTTGGCACTTGGATTTATTGCCCTTCTTTTTATCCTCGATTTCCTGCCCGTGTACATCAAAAATACCATGGCCATTGGCGCAATGGCGTATTACTTCTATTTACACATGGATTCGTACCAATCGCTTCGGTACATTTTCTTTGGGATTTTTGTGGTGGGTGGTATTTTAACTCTACTTGCTGGATATACATTTAAGGGTAAACGTACTGGGTTTTATCCGCTGGTAATGATGATGTTTGTTGGACTAATTGGATTGGTTGAGGCCAAAACAACGCTCGATTTCTTCTTTGCTTGGGAGCTAATGACTGCTGGCTCGTACTTCCTAATTATCCGTGGTAAAAAATCGATGACCCACGCTCTTAGCTATATGCTTTTCTCTGTTGCTGGCGCATACCTAATACTAGCTGGTTTCGGTCTAGCACATATTGGTCAAAACACAATCAGCCTCGATATTCTAAATAATGTCCAGTTCTATGCTCCTTATATTTTTGCTCTGTTGGCCATTGGCTTTATGACCAAACTGGCATCCATAGGTTTACACATTTGGCTGCCTGGCGCCCACGCCGAGGCCGAGGCCGATGTTTCGCCAATGGTATCGGCCATTCTTCTAAAAGCCGGTGTGTTTGGACTTGTAATACTTTTCTTGAGCATGGGGCAACAGTCACTTTGGGGTATTGATCTTCTCTACGTTCTTAGCTGGATTGGTGTTCTTACTGCCGTTATGGGTAACATGATGGCCGCCTTTCAGGAGGATGCAAAACGTTTACTCGCCTACTCAAGTATCGGATTTTTGGGCTACGCCCTGTTTGGCCTTTCCATGATGTCGCACCTTGGATGGCTGGCGGCAATCTCATTGGTTATTATGCACTTCCTTTTTAAGGCGCTTCTTTTCCTTGCCATTGGTGGTGTGGTAATTCGTACCAAAACCAAGTACATGTACCAAATGGGCGGCCTTATCAAAAGCATGCCTTTCACGTTTATCTCAGTTCTAATCGGAATTATCGTAATTGCTGGCGTACCTCCTCTTACCGGATTTGGTGGAAAATGGATTATGTACAACGCCATAATGGAAAAAGGGTGGTTCTTTCAGGGTGGCATAGCCTTTTTTGCAGGTGTTGTTGCTTTCTTATACTGCTTTAGGTTGATTCATACCATTTTCCTTGGCCAGCTAAAGGATGAGCATCGCAAAATTAAGGAGGCTCCATTTTGGATGTTGGCTCCTCAGTACATCATTTTAATCGTTGTGTTTGTGCTTTCGGCTTTACCAAGCTCGCTGCTTCAACCCATTGGCGAAATATTAAAGCCAATATTTCCTCAGGGTGCATTGGAGTGGCATGGTCAGCTAGCATTGAGTCCATATGGTTACTGGAATGGTAAACTTATTATGGTTATTGTTATCGCAATATTTGGAACTGTTTTCGCTTGGCTGTATCTTATAAACAGGAAAGCGCAAAAGGTTAAGCAGTTTAATATTGGCTATGCTGGTGAGCGACCATTCCGTCCTGAGACAACCCATTTTGCTTACAATTTCTTTGCTCCTTACAAAAAGGCTGTTGGATTTTTGGTTGCTCCCGGAATCACAAACTTTTGGGATTCGGCCAGCGATGGTGCTCACGCCATTGCTGATAAAATCAGAAGCATTTACAATGGTAACGGTCAAACGTACCTACTTCATATTATTGGATTTGTTCTTTTTGCTTACATACTAATTACTGGAGGATTTTAAATGGAATTCAGTATCGACAAAATATTGTACGCGCTGCTAACCATTTTCATAGTGCTAAACTATGGACTTGTTGTACAGGGTATTATGCCCAAAATTGCGGCTCGTGTTGGTGGAAGATACGGTATCAGATGGTATCAACCTTACATCGATATAGTTAAGAACCACGCCAAGCGTAGTCAGGTTACCCACGGAGTAATGTTTTTCCTAGGCCCTGTGTTCAGGCTAACTGGTGGAATCGGCTTGTTGATGTTTATGCCCGTGATTTTTGGCTCGCCAATATTCGGCAACTTTTCGTTTGCTGGTGATTTAACGCTTGTGCTTTACTTCCAATTCTTTGGAGTGCTAGGAATGGCACTTGGAGCAGGAGAGAGCGGTCACCCTCACTCGGCCATTGGCGTTTCAAGGGGATTGTCGCAGGTTACAGCGCTTGAACTACCGCTTACCCTCGGGGTTATTGCCATTGCAATGCAGTACCAAACATTGAGCATTACCGAAATTGTTGCTGCGCAACAAGGTGGAATCATGTCGTGGACAATGATGACCAATCCCTTTGCAACGGCAGCGCTTATGCTCTCATTCCTTGGCTCAATGGGCAGAGCACCTTTTGATGTTGTGCTTGCTCCACAGGAAATTCCAGTGGGTCCTCCAACTGAGTACCAGTCGGGATTCCTAGGCGTTCTCCAGCTTAACCGAGCCATTTTCCCCGTCGCCAAGCTAATCCTTTTTATGAACCTCCTTTACGGTGGTGCAACAAGTTGGGTTGAGCTGATTATCAAAACCTTCGTAATCTATATGTGGTCGGTTTTTGTTGGCGTGGTTTTCCCCCGTTTCAGAGTCGATCAGAGCGTGCGCTGGTTCCTTGGTGTACCATTAATTCTTGGGATAATAGCCATTCTCCTTATCTAAGTTGAAATATTAAAATATCTACATAACCATGAGCAAAAGCGAATTGGAAAAAAGAACAGTAGTCTCCCCAGAGGGTGAATCGTTTGAGGTTGACCCAATGAACGACTACTTCTGTGATGCCCGCCCAAAGGTTCATGAGCCCGTTTTACCCATTGTTGAGAAGTTTCTCAACTGGGCTCGCTCAGAATCGCTTTGGGTGCTTGGATTTGGAACAGGTTGCGGTGCCATTGAGATGCGTCCGCTAATGACTCCTCGATTTGATGCGTACCGATTTGGTATTCAGTGGCGTGCTACTCCTCGCCAATCGTCTGTTTTCGTAATCTCGGGCTACCTATCGGTTAAAACGCTGAAGCGTGTTGTTCGTACTTACGAGCAGATGCAAAATCCTAAGTTTGTAATGGCCCTGGGTAGCTGCACCATCAACGGCGGAATGTATTGGGATAGCTACAATACAATTAATAGGCTCGATTACTACTTGCCTGTTGATGTTTACGTTGCAGGATGTATGCCTCGTCCCGAGGCATTGCTGGCTGGCTTTGATATGCTGAAGAAGAGAATCCGCGAGGG
>DDWD01000070.1:4608-36936 GCA_002345825.1 Bacteroidales bacterium UBA2295 | reverse complement strand
TACTACACAGCAAAAGCCCACAGCTATTCAACTCCGTTTTTAGTGAGTTTGGTATGGATGCATTCTATACCCGCATCAGACCGCAATCGGCTAGCGATATTATTGATATTATTCGCGCAATGCCCCTAGCGGGGGCAAATATCACCGCACCGTTTAAGGAGGATATTGTTGACCTAGTTGATGTGGTTTCGCTCGATGCCGAGGAGATTGGCGCCATTAACACCATTGTAAACTCCGATGGCAGACTAATTGGCTACAATACCGACCACTACGGCGTTACCCAATCGCTTAAGGAGGCAGGAATTGACCTTATTGGCAAAAGATGCCTTGTGCTGGGCGGTGGCGGGGCTGCACGCTCGGTGGTGTACGGACTAATGCTAAAGGGCGCACAGGTTACCATTTGCAATCGCACTCATAGCAAGGCCAAAACCATTGCCGATGATTTTGGATGCAAAATGGCGAGTTGGGAAAACTTTGATACGTCGGCAAATTTCGATACTGTAATCTCTACCCTTCTCCCCCATGCTCTTCCTCCATTTCTTGATAAGCTGGATTTTGAAACGCTACTCGACGCATCGTACAAATCATCAAAAGTAAGTGAATTGGCAATGGAGCGAGGAATAAAAGTAATTGCAGGAAAACGCTGGCTACTTCACCAAGCGGTTGAGGCATTTAGGCTATACCTTGGCGATAATCCCCCCCTACAAATTATGGAGAACGCTCTTGATATCGACCTAATAAAAGCGGATTTAAAGATTTTTGAATACCCAATAACAGAGAATCAACCCGAGAAACTAGATAATGCCGATTTGGTAATATCAACAAAAAACCTAAGCGACAAAAGCATAAAAGCTATTATAGATGAAGAGATTAGTAAGGCCTTCGCAAGTTAGCGGAACCATAAAAGCACCAGCATCAAAAAGTGCAGCCCAAAGGGCTATTGCCCTTGCCAGCTTGGCTAGCGGACAATCGGAAATATTTGAATATGGAACATCCGATGATGTAATGGCGGCTATTGAGGTGTGCAAGCAATTTGGGGCAAGAATTATCCAAGAACCAAACAAACTATCCATTGAAGGAGGAATTGTTGCACCACAAAAACAATTGCATTGCGGCGAGTCGGGGTTAGGAATTCGTATGTTCTCATCCATAGCAGCAACCCTTAGCCAAACGGTTACGCTAACTGGTAGCGGTACTTTAGCAACCCGCCCAATGGGCATTGTGGAGCAATCCATAAGAGCGCTGGGTGCCAAATGCGAAACAACCAACGGGCTTGTTCCAATTTCTGTTTGCGGTCCAATAAAAGGTGGTATTGCAAAGGTTGATGGCTCGCTAAGCTCGCAGGTGCTAACCGGTATGCTCATGGCAGCGCCAATGGCCAAGGCCGATACCACAATACTTGTTAAAAATCTGCAAAGCAAACCCTATATCGACCTAACCATTGAACTGATGAAGGAGTTTGGGGTTAATATAGAAAACATCAACTACAGCGAGTTTAAAATTAAGGGTAACCAAAGGTACAAACCATTAAAGCACACAGTAGAGGGCGACTGGAGCGGTGCAGCATTCTTGCTTGTGGCTGGAGCCATTGCAGGTGAGGTTGGGGTTAGCAACCTAAATCCAATGTCGAAGCAAGCCGACCGTGCAATAGTTGAAGCATTGATGTGGGCGGGAGCAAAAGTATCGATACAACACAACTTAATTGTAGCTGCCAAGGGCGAGCTAAACGCCTTTCATTTCGATGCAACGCATTGCCCCGACCTATTCCCACCGCTGGTTGCGCTTGCTGCGCATTGCGAGGGTGAATCGCGAATTCTTGGCGTGAGCCGATTGCGGGTTAAGGAAAGCGACCGCGCAGCCACACTTCAGCAAGAGTTTGCCAAGCTGGGCGTTAGGATTGAAATTGAGGGAGAACTTATGCGTGTAATTGGCGGAAAAGTAAAAGGCGGAAAGGTTAACTCGCACGGCGACCATCGTATTGCCATGGCCTCTGCAATTGCAGCCCTAGCAGCAGATGGTAAGGTGGAGATTAATGAGGCCGAGGCTGTGGGGAAATCGTACCCTGAGTTTTTTGAGGATATAAACACAATTGCAAGTATATAAAAACTTAACTTACAGCGTATTGTTAATACTTGTTTAGTAAAAGGTTGGCGTTTGGCAAAATAATTAGTTTTGCTGAATTTGTCGATAAATTAATTTAAAAATCCCCCGGAAAAGATGATAATCTGATAATATTGCAGTATATTTCAAAGTTTCACACTTTAAAGTGTTATTTTTTATACTTTTTTTTAGCTGTATGTAAAAATCGGATGTACTTTACTTAAACAAGCCTCAACGTATCAGTGAAACTCTTCATCAAATATATGGTTAGCCTTCGGTGCAAGCTATTTGTAAAGGATGAACTCAATGGCTTGGGAATAAAATATTCAACATTAGATTTGGGGGTTGTTGAATTGTCCGAAGAAATCACAACCGAACAACGCAACCAACTAAAAGACAACCTGCTTAAAGCAGGTTTGGAGTTGCTAGATGATAAAAAAAGTATACTTGTTGAAAGGATAAAAAATGTGATCATTGAGATGATTCACTACTCCGATGAGCTGCCCAAGACTAACTACTCCGATTACATTAGCGAAAAGCTAGGCTACGATTACACTTACCTTTCAAACGTTTTCTCCGAAGTTAAAGGCATTACCCTACAGCAGTATATAATAATGCATAGGGTTGAAAAGATTAAGGAGCTATTGCTGTACGACGATCTGAATCTGACCGAAATATCGTACAGGCTACAGTATAGCAGCGTTGCTCATTTATCAAACCAATTCAAGAAAATTACTGGCCTTACCCCCTCTTTTTACAAGCAGCTAAAGCAGAAACGAGATATGAACCTGGAGAATCTGTGATATATGTAACACTTTGCTGAGATTCTGTAACACCTTCCCCCCGCCTTCAGCCCATCTTTGTAAAGCCAATATTGGTGTATTAATGCAAAATCAAAAAATGAAAAAGATTGGAGTTTTCATCTTTGCTATCGGGCTTGTTATTACAATAGTTACCGGGTTTAACTTCATTACCAGAGAAAAAGTGGTGGATATTGGCGACCTTGAAATTTCGCGGAATCAGAACCATTCCATTGCCTGGTCGCCCATTTTAGGGGTTGTGGTTATGACATTGGGTGGAGGCCTTTTTGTTTTGGGTTTTAGGAAGCAATAAGATTAAACCAGAAGCGCAACATCTGCAGTTAGCTGTATCCCACTGTAAATATCCCTTTTGTCTCTGGAAATAAACTAATGCGGCTGATTAAAAAAATCTGCCGTTTTTTTAATCGACAAAAAATTAAGTTAATATATACCCTGTGGAATATAAATAAGGTAGTTACTTAAAACCGGGGATAAAGTAATAACTCCATTGGGGACCTTATCACAAGGAACATCCCATAAAGGAATAGCAAGAACATATTACCAGCAAGCAAACACAGCATAATATTTATAAAAGTAGATTTTGAACTTCAGAAAAGTAACCAAATGCCCAATAAGTTTAAGTTTCTACTAGTGTTCACATTAGCAACTCCAATATGGACTGACGCATTTGCGCAAAATGATACCAACAAGTTAGCTCCTATTCGACAAGAGATTGTTGAGGGAAAAAGGGCTATGTCGACATTCAATATGTTTCGTGAGCCAAGCTATATAATTTTGGGTAGCGGCATAGGTAATTTGGAGCCTCTTATATTCGAAAGTGATGTAATTCCTTATTTTATGCTGAGCTTAAGTAAAAATAATAGGTGGGGCATTGAGCTTTCTCCACGAGCTATTATGAGGATGTATAATCAGGAATCGCATCCTGTCCGCACCCCATCGTTTATGCCAAGGGTCACTTTCTTTATTCAATTTGTTGAAAAAGAGCATAAAAAAAGAGATTTCTTTAGCTACGTTTCGTGGATGCACTACTCAAATGGACAGGAAGGTGATTTTTTTAACGCTGACAGTACCATTAATACTCATACCGGAAGTTTTTACACCAACTGGGTTGAAGGAGGAATTTTTCTATCGCGGCCCGATGCAAATTTGCTGTTCGTTACAAACTACTTAAAACTTTACACAGCCTATAGTTTCGTTCAAGAAAAGAAAATGGACGATATCTACGGACGCTTACGATTTTTCGCTCAAGTAAAAAGTACCGTGAAGCTATCGCGATTTTTCAAAGCCTTTTCATCTACAGACGACGTAAACAAAAACTACATCTTTGATCAATCCATAAATTTGGGGTGGATAGCTAGCGAACTGAAAAACACCAAACCTATTGATAAGAAAAGATTTATTTTCAATTACAGGCTATCCTTCAAGCCCACATTCCTTAAGGATGTGAACATATTTATACACTACTACTACGGACAGGACTACTACAACATTCATTTTGGCAAGCAAATAAATGTTATTCGGTTTGGCATTTCCTCAAAATCAAGCATTCTGTTCTAAAAGTATATTGGAAAACAGAACCCTCTATGGCTATAGCGCCATGCTATCATCGGAATTGATTTACGTTATGCTAATTGTTTTTCGCTCCAAATGTGTGAAAAATGTAATTTATTGTATGGGTTATGTAACGCTTTAAGCTACTCAATGGCTCACCTTTGTATTTAAATAATAATTCTCCAATAAAAAATGCTGAAATTATGAACCAGACAGAACTTAAGGGTAATTGGAACGAGCAAAAAGGCAAGCTAAAACAAGCTTATGCCACATTAACCGACGATGACTTCCTTTTTGAAGAGGGTAAAAAGGATGAAATGCTTGGCCGCCTTCAAATTAAGCTTGGCAAAACAAAAGAAGAATTTCACAAAATTATCGAGGGGCTTTAGCCAAATACTTAGCTATTCATACTGCTCCCAACGAGAGAATTAAACCAGTAAAAGCCCCTCTCCATTTTTTGTAAGATGATATTCAAGTAAAAATGGAGTTGGGCTGTATTGGGATCGTTCACTTTTGAGGTAAGTTACATTCATCCAACTCTGTTCAAATAGTCAACGATGAAAATTAAGAAAATAAAATTTGTTTCAATAAGTAAGGTGTCAAGCTTTGCCACACTTCAAACCACCAGGTTAAGTGAAAAAACGCTTGCAAAGACAAAAGCCGCCAGCAACTTTATAACCGACGTGGCCGATGTGTACCTTTTTATACAGCGAATTATAAAAGAGACCTTCTCTACCAGCTTTGAATTTAAAGAGTTCTTTTATCAGTGCTTCAAAATAGGATACAAAACATTGCCGTTGATATCGGTAACAGGAGCCATAATGGGGTTGGTACTCACCATCCAGTCTCGCCCGGTACTAATCGATTTTGGCGCAGTTTCAATGTTGCCCGGAATGGTTATCGTGTCGCTAATTAGAGAAATGGGGCCAGTTATTACGGCGCTTATCTGCGCCGGAAAAATTGGTTCGGGCATGGGCGCTGAGCTCGGGTCAATGAGGGTGTCCGAACAAATTGATGCCATGGAAGTTTCGGCAACCAACCCCATGCAATTCCTGGTAGTTACCAGGGTTTGGGCAGCAACACTTATGATCCCCTTGTTGGTATTATATGCCGATGCATTAGGAATAATTGGCAGCTGGGTAGGTGCAAATATAAAGGGTGAAGTAACCTTCACATTGTTCTTTTCGCAAGCTTTTAGCCACGTTGGTTTTATCGATTTAATGCCAGCCGTTGTAAAAACGTTCTTTTTCGGTGCAGTTATAGGTCTTGTGGGTACTTACAAAGGATACAATGCCGGCCGTGGAACCGAAAGTGTTGGGCTGGCAGCCAATTCTGCCGTTGTGCTCTCGTCGCTTCTGGTTATTGTTGTTGATATGGTGGCAGTACAAATTACCGATATGCTAATATGATGAAAACAGTACAAGCGGAAGCCCAAAATCCAACCTCTTCCACAGCAATAGCCGATGAATCGGTAATTGAGATTGTGAATCTGATGAAGTCATTTGATGGCAAATATGTACTATCGGGTGTTACACTAAACCTGTACCGAGGCGAAAATTTGGTTGTGCTTGGCAAATCGGGAAGCGGCAAATCGGTTTTAATAAAATGCATTGTGGGATTACTACAGCCCGATAGTGGAACGATTAACGTGTTTGGTGAAAATGTGGTTACTGTTAACAGGAAAGGGTTGAGTAAAATCAGGAAAAAAGTTGGATTTCTATTTCAGAGCGGAGCCCTATACGATTCGATGACCGTGAAACAAAACCTAGAATTTCCTTTACGCAGAATAAAAAAGGATATAACCAGAAACGAAATTGATGAAAAAGTGATTGAAGTACTAGAAAATGTGGGCTTACCAGACGTTTCCAACAAAATGCCATCGGAACTATCGGGCGGTATGCGTAAACGAATTAGCTTGGCACGAACCATAATTGTTGACCCAATGGTTATGCTTTACGACGAACCCACAACGGGCCTCGACCCTGTAACATCCGACGAAATTAGCGAACTAATAAACGAAGTGCAGGAGAAATATAAAACATCGTCGATAATTATTACGCACGACATTAAATGCGCACTAAAAACGGCTACCCGAATTATTATGCTGCATGAAGGTGCAATTTATTGGGAAGGGAATGTGAAGGACTTTGAGAGTTCTAGCGACCCTATAATTCATGCCTTCTTTTTATAAACCTAATTGTACCAAAAATGATATTCAATATCAAAATAAAGAGCGTAAAAACTGTTGAAGAAATTGCAAACTATTGGCAGAATGAAGATTATATCAGCCTGCTAGAGCTGTTCAATTTCCCTGATGCAAAAAATGTGAAGCCAGAAAATTTAAGGGAAATGCTACATATGGCCATTACTGATTTTGAACCAAATGAAGCTGCCGAAATTGTGCTAACCTATAAGCTTGAGGAGAGATTAAACGAAGGACAAATTGCTCAAATTTCAAATGATATGTTGCTGGATAAGGTATCAGAAGAATATCCTGAAATTGATTTGCATTATGATTTATTCAACATTAACCAGCTGTTGTATAAGGCATACAATGGAAAATTTCCGAATGCAAAAGCAATTATTGTAGATTTTACTTTGGTTTCTGCAGATGGGTACAATAAAGAAATTACAAAAGAAATTGTTTTAAAATCTTTCAACAAAGGCATTTCCGATAGCAACCTCATAAAACGGTTATTTACTGAGCAGATGAGCACTAGCAAAGAATTTGAGGAAGCCAAGGATGTAGTGTGGGAACTAGCTAAAAATGGATCAACTAGTTTTACTTTAATATCCTCTGAATACTGGATAAATGAGCAAGATTTTGTAACCCCCGAATTTGAGGGTGAATGTTTACTGCCCGAGGAAGTTGAAAATGGAAGTAACTAAGGCCTTTTCAGTTTTCATGTTAGTAAGTATGCACTTAGCAGGCTCTAAAGAATTTTTGATAGAACCTTTGGATTTAAAAAGTATGAACTATGACAAACCATAATTAACACTAGTTATAACGAAGTTAAAATAACACCATATGGAAACGCACTCACACAAATTCAAAATACGCTTAGGTCTGTTTATCTTCGGAGGAATAGCGATATTTGTTTTCGCCATATTTATTATTGGAAAACAAAAAAATCTTTTTAATCCTGTTTTTAAACTAACCACTACATTCTATAATGTAAGCGGGCTGCAGGTGGGCAACAACATTCGTTTTTCCGGAATAAACGTAGGCACGGTGGATAATATCCGAATTGTAAACGACTCAACGGTAAGGGTCGAAATGCTTGTACGGCAAGAGATTAAACAGTTTATTAAAACCGACTGTGAAGTGTCTATTGGCTCCGAAGGCCTTATTGGCGACAGGCTATTGGTAATTTCGCAAAGCATCTCCAATGCCCCCATAGTAAAAGATGGACAACAGCTAACATCAAGCGAGCCTGTTGAAATGGATGCGATTATTGCCAGTTTTCAGGTGTCGGCAAAGTACGCCGAGGTTATTACGCATGAACTAGCCAATTTTACAGTTAAGCTAAATAGTGGGCAGGGAGCTCTGAGTCGCCTAATACATGATTCTACTCTTGCACAGAATATAAGTAAAACCATTGTTAACTTTAAAAACTCATCGAACCGATTTGGTGAAATCATGGAGGTTACCAAAAAGGACGTTTCCGATATTCTTGAGAGCGTATTGATTTCGACAAACAACATAGAAACTACTACACAACAGCTTGAGGAGCTAATGATTACCATTAACAGCGGGCAAGGTACAATCGGAAAACTCATTAACGACACTACCACCTCAAGCAACATCGATACAACAATTATTAACCTAAAAAGTGGTTCCAAGAGCCTGGATGAGAATTTGGAAGCTCTCAAGCATAATATATTCTTTAGGCGATACTTTAGGCTAAAAGCCAAAGAAGAAGAGGAAAAACGACTCGAAGAGGCAGAACTAAACGCTGTTGAAGTTGAAATAATTGAGGATAAGAAGTAGCTAATAATGGCACATGTGGCTCAAAAACAGCATAACTTTTCTTTGCGTATTTGTGGCAATAAGCGGATTTGCCGTAGGGCAAAAAACCCTTGTAGTGCAGGATACTGCTACCGTGAAGTTGGTAACAAAACATGATTCAACCCAGCTTTACAAGAATATTGAAACATTCTCGAAACGCAGCAAGCTTACAAAATTTGCATACAGGTTGTTCTTTAAACCTGCATCGCCACAAAAACAAAAGGGAACTAGGCATGGATACAAAGAGTTAACCCAAAAACCTTACAGAGCCTTTGAGGGGAAAATAGTTAGACACATCGTTATCGAAACGTTAGATCCTTTCTCGTACTCAATAGCCGATACAATTAGGGTATCCTCAAGTTTGCTATCAAAAACTGGGAATAAGTTTCATATAAAAACCAGGAAAACAACAATCAAAAACTTGCTTCTTATTAAGCAAAACCAATCATTCGACTCGTTACTTGTTGAGGAATCGGAACGATTAGTCCGTAGCCAGCAATACATCACCGATGTTTCGTTCTTCACCAAGGCCACAGCATTAAATTCCGATTCTGTTGACATCTACATTCTGGTACTCGATAACTGGAGCATAATTCCCAGTGGCTCTCTCAATGCAACGCGCATGGGCCTTACACTAAACGACAAAAACTTTCTGGGTTTTGGGCACGACTTTAAAAACTCATACACTTGGCACTACCAAACAAACGACCATGCATTCAACTTCAGATACTTTGTTCCAAACATTCGTAATACGTTTATAAATTCAACAATATATTATGGTACCGATGAGTTTGGAAACTCGGTAAGGAGCTTTGCTGTAGATCGCCCGTTCTTTTCGCCCTTTGCAAAGTGGGCGGCGGGAGTAAATTTATCCCATCATTATAAAAACGATTTTTGGTACCTCAATAATTTGGTGTTAGCGTACCACAACATTCGGTTTTACTCTCAGGATTACTGGGCAGGAAATGCCATCCAAATATTCAAGGGTAACACGGAGCAAAAACGCACAACCAATCTGGTTTCTGCCGTTCGTTTTTTACAAGTTCGATATCAAGAAAAACCAAACCAGGAAATTGACTCATTACGTCAGTTTGCCAACGAAGATTTTATTATGGCAAGCGTAGGAGTAACTACCCGAAAGTACATACGCGATAAGTACATTTTTATGTTTGGAGTAACCGAAGATGTACCAATTGGTAAGGCATACAGCGTAACCGGAGGCTACCAGAAAAGAGACCAGACAAATCGGTTTTACCTAAGCGCTCGATTCTCGTATGGACAATACTACTCATGGGGGTACCTTAGCTCCAACCTCGAGTATGGAACATTTTTAAATTCGATGAACTCCGAGCAAGCTGTAATTAATGCCGGTTTAACCTACTTTACTGGCTTAATTGAAATTGGCAAATGGAAGTTCAGGCAATTCGTAAAACCCGAGGTTACAATTGGCATCAACCGATTCTTATACGACAGCCTAACCCTAAACAAAGGGTATGGAATGGATGGTTTTAACAGCACAACCCTCTCAGGCAATAGCCGTATGCTGTTCACTTTTCAAACTCAATCGTATGCACCCAGGAATTTCATCGGATTTCGTTTTGGCCCATTCCTAAGCTACTCCATTGGTATGCTTGGCGATATTAACTCGGGGTTTACCGATAGTAAGGTTTTCTCGCACATCGGAATTGGTATTCTCATAAAAAATGCCAATCTAATCATCAATACATTTCAGCTATCCATATCCTACTACCCCACCATCCCTGGCGTTGGTTACAATGTTATCAAATTCAACTCACTAAAATCTACCAATTTGGGCTTTAGAGATTTTAAGGTTGGTAAGCCTGCCATAATTAGCTACAACTAAATCGCTCATCCAGAAGTACTTAGTAAATGTGGGAAAGATGTAATTTATCGTGGAAGATATGTAACACTTTCCAATGCAAGCATGATCACCTTTGTAGTATAAACTTAACAGTAACTAGTTCCCAAGACATGATGATAAATAACCATAATGAGGATTGAAATGAACTTAAGGATAAGCTGAAGTATAAATATCCATTCCTAACAGAATACGACTTGTACTATGCACAAGGGACTAAGGCAGATATACTTGAGAATCTTCGTATCAAACTTGGTAAATCAAAACCAGAGATGCTTGCTCTAATGTCGATGCTTTAATGGCTCATTACTTTTTGCCTTAACTAGTTTACATACATCTACTTAAAAATGCCAAAACAGGAGGAATCTATATACAAAAGCAAGGAATTCTTCGGTCTCGGTAAAAAATAGGTTAAAGCTATTTCAACCTTGCTATCAATATCATATTCATCTTGTACTTGCCATGTTGGGTTGCTAAAAATGAGGCATACAAGGAATTTTAAATTTTTACTAATCGTTAAAAACAAACAACTATGAATTCAAAAAGTGCATTACTTGGGGTTTTGGCTGGCGTTGCTGCCGGTGCATTACTTGGGGTTTTATTTGCCCCCGAAAAAGGTTCGAAAACTCGTAAAGGAATCTCTAAAAAAGGGAAAAACATTTTTGATGGGTTTAAAGAGCAATTCAATGATCTACTCGAGTCCATGACCGAAAAGTACGAAGAGGCAAAGGAAAACGTTGCCGACTTTGCTGAGCAGCATGGAAAATCAAAAACGAAAGAGGCTTAGATCTGGTGAAGTATCATTGAGTGAATATAAAATTGAGTCTGCTTCAAAAAATCAATTTTTATGGGATATTGTAGCAGATTCAATTTAACACCAAAAAGGTTTTGTGATACGCACCTTGCCACAACACGTTTTTCACACCTACATACTGATGATTGTTTTGGAACTGCGTTAAGCCAATAGCGTTGGTAATGCAAATGAAAGCGCGTTCCATTCTAACCCTGCCGTCAGGCTGTTTCACCATTGATAATTAAAAACCATACAGATGAAAAATGCTGCAATCCAAATTAAACCCATTAAAAGGAGTCAAAATAGGTTGCCCGTATCCTTACTGTCAACCTTAAGCCTTCAACTTTTAATAAAAAAAATGAAGCGCAGCCTTTCATGGGCTATGGGCGAACTGAACACAACTATTCTTCTCAACAAGCAAAAAAAGCAGATCTTGCTAACTGTTTTGCATCGCGATACTGAAATCGTTTCGTTTCAAAGTAGCGATTCAATTACATTTCATGTAATCGAGGGGAATTTAAAGCTAGAGAGCAAAAACCGGACTGTATTCATAAACAAGGGAAATGCTCTTACTTTTAGCGATAACGAGGAGTATACCATCTCGAACAATGAAGAAACAGCATATCTGCTTACGATGACAAATAAAAACTGATGCCCAATTCGTTTTCATAAGCGGAGCATCACATTATTCCAATTCGTATCGATTGGCTACATATACTTTTGGAGGATTGAATTGACCAAAACGGAGAACGGAAAGCATAGGCACTCAAGAGCATAAGCTATTGTAAAATTTATAATTAACGAAATGCACAGCATAATATTTAACACAAAGCTATGGAAGAGAACACAAAATTAATAGAGTCGTTACTCGAGAAAACTACCGATTATGTAAAGTCGAGCATAGATTTGGCCAAGTTAAAAGCAATCGACAAAACAGCAGATATAGTTTCAACGATTATTCCCTATGCAATTGTTTTGATTCTGCTAGCTGCCTTTATGCTTTTTGTGAATTTAGGCATAGCCTTTTGGCTGGGCATTATTCTTGGCAGCACTTTTTATGGGTTTCTCGTAGTGGCCGGATTTTATGGAGTTCTGGGTGCAATTATTCATCTCTTTTTTCATAACCGTATAAAAAGGAGTATTGCAAACAATATTGTACAACAACTAATTAAATAAGGAAGATATGGAAAATATAACTTCCACAACCGATCTGAAGAGTGCTATACTGCTGCAAGAGGCCGAACAGCGCATTAAGGGTATTGAGCTACAAGAACAGCTGGCCATAACATACAAAAGCATTAACCCTCTTACTCTGCTAAAAGAAACGCTTAACGGAGATAAATCGTCACCCGGAATACTAGAGAATATGATTATTGGCGGAGTGGGTTTAGCAACCGGATACCTTACCCGTAGAGTTTTTGTTGGACCATCTGCAAATATTTTCAGAAAGTTACTGGGCTCTGCATTGCAGTTTGGCGCAACGAGCACAATTACACAAAATGCTGGAACCATTAAATCATTGGGTCAGCTACTTTATAAAATCTACTCCTCAAAAAAGAAAAAAAGCAGATCAAACATCGAATAGTAACCACTTCTCAATTTGTATAAACTGTGAACAACGATAAAGTCTCTTTGCCTCTTTATGCCAAGATAACCCTTATCCTTATAGGGTTAATCGCTTTTGTGGGTATATTGTATATAGCCAAAAGCATTATTCTTCTGTTAATATTTGCAATTATAATTGCAGTGGTGCTTCATCCTGTGGTTAACTATTTTGTTAACTTCGGTTTGAATAGGATAATTGCAATAGTAATTGTACTGCTAATCACGTTTGTAGTAATTGGTTTGTTTGCAACCTTAATGCTTAGCCAGATAAGCCGATTTAGTGAATCGTGGCCACTACTTGTCGATAAGTTTACTGAAATAATAAACGAAACCATTATTTGGGCTTCGCGCTATTTCGATATAAGTACAAAAAAGATTATTGGTTGGATAGCCGAAACCAAGGCTGAGGTAATAAATAGTAGCGGAACAGCAATTGGCAACACGCTTATTAGTGTTGGCAGTTTGCTGGCTCTTGTTCTTATACTGCCCGTGTACATTTTTTTAATTTTGTACTATCAACCTATTCTGCTAGAGTTTTTTCACAGATTATTTGGTGCCGATAATCGCACTGAGGTAGGAATAATAATTGGCCAAATAAAAACCCTAATTCAACGCTATCTGGTTGGTCTTAGCATTGAGGTATTAATTGTTGCTACCCTGTTTTCGGTTGGGCTATTGGCCTTGGGTATAGAGTATGCAATAATTCTCGGGGTAATTGGCGCACTACTCAACCTCATACCATACCTAGGGGCTATTATGGGCGCTGTGTTACCTATGGTTATTGCAATAATTACAAAACCATCGCCTTGGACCGCCCTACTTGTTTTAATATTGTTTATAGTAGTTCAATTCATCGACAACAATTACATAGTCCCTAAAGTTGTTGCATCGCAGGTTAAAATAAGCATCCTAGTATCGCTAACAGCAGTTTTGGCTTTTGGAGTGCTATGGGGTATTCCTGGCATGTTCATCGCCATTCCGCTTACAGGAATTATGAAACTAATTTTCGACCACGTAGATAACTTAAAGCCTTGGGGCTTTTTACTGGGCGATACCATGCCCAAATCCTCAATAATTAACATCAAGCCAATAATCGAAAAGATAATAGGAAAAGGGAAACCTAAAGCTTAGAAACTGTTTAAGCTTTTATCGTTTACAAAATAAGTGATATATATAACTTAAAACAGTTGATATGTAAGTTTTTCTGTTTCAAATACTCCAACTTTAAGCTTTGGAAATACTTCCAAAAAGTAAATTTTTCTATCATGAAAACAATTAGAACACTAGCAAGCCTTGCTGCTTTTAGTTTAGTTTTATTCTCGGGCTGCAACAAGGAAAATGAACTAGTGAACACCCTTGATTCAAGTTCCGATCCCTTATTAAGTAAAGCGGCAGCAGTAAGTTCAGTTCCTCTGGGCAGTGCATCCACATTTGGTGTGTTGGGGGGCACTACTGTCACCAATGCAGATGAGTCATATATCAACGGCGACCTAGGTGTTAGTCCAGGTACTGCTATTACTGGTTTCCAACCCGAGCCAATCAATTCAATAGAAGGTCCAGGCACAGTAACAGCAGGTTTAGGGATCGTAACTGGTACCATCTACGCAGGTGGCCCTGTTGCAGTTCAGGCACAAACAGATGCTGCTTTTGCATATAGCTACCTTATTGATCAGGTTCCCGGTACAATCTTAGGAGATGTTTATCAACTTGATGGACAAACATTAACGCCAGGTACTTACTATTTCCCAACATCTGCAAATTTACAGGTAAACGGACAACTTATCCTTGACTTTCAGGGCGATAACAATTCATTGTTTATCTTCCAGCTGGGCACCACCCTTGTTACCATGTCTAACTCAAATGTAGTTGCCATTAACACTGGCAGTAAGGATGATTGTGTTGGCTCCAACGTATGGTGGGCTGTTGGTACTTCAGCAACAATTGATGGCAATTCGTTCATTGGAACTGTAATTGCAAATACAAGCATAACCATGACAAACACCGGAAACGAATCGGGTGCTACAAACGTATCGGGCAGGATGTTGGCTCTTAATGGTGCGGTTACAATGGTTAAAAGTGTAATTGATGTGTGCGGAAGCTCAGATGTTGTGAACCCTCCAAACGATCCTATTTGTGATTGGGAAGAAGAAACCGCTTGGTCCGACGGCCAACGATATGTGGAACGTGGAAATTGGGCAACCTATACCTCATACAATGGCGTTGAGAAAACGGTGATCTTATTCGCTGGGCAATCCTACGATATTGGAACTGTAACTTTTTCCGCTGCTAGTAATGGTTTTATTACCATTACCATTGAACTCAATGAGTTTGGAGCATTCCAAGACACTAGGGAAAATGTTAAGGTAGAGGGCTATGCTATGGCTCCTAAAAGGAATCCTGCTCCAGGTAGATTTACTTACAAAGGACATGCAACTGGCTCAATCTACGAAATTGTTGTACCTGTTAACAACTTCTATGGTGTAAATGTTGATGCAAAAAGAAAAGATTGCCAATCAATAGATAAAATGTAAATTCCAATCCATCCATAAATATGTTCTATGAAGAGTGTTGCTCAAAAGCAACACTCTTTCTTTTTAAACTCACCATAAAACATAATGTGCTGAATGTGTGATATATGTAAAATATCCTTTCAGATGTATAACATTTCGGACCTACCCTAGCCTCACCTTTGCTAGGTGAAACGCTATAAAATTTTATATCCAACAAAAAGAGCCCCAAGCAATTCAATTACAAAATTGCTTGCTATCATCCTCCTATTTGTAGGGGGATGTGATAGAGACGATCAATGGGCATTTGATCCAGGTTACCCTACCCCTACTGATGCTAAGCGCAACGAAATCCTTATGCCCCCATCAGCATTAGGAAGAGCATCGGCATATGCAGCCTTAGCAAGCAATACTATCGAAAGTAGTGATGAATCGATAATACAAGGCGATGTTGGGATTAATTTAAATTCTATCAAGCAAATCCAAACAGAATCGGAAGGTTCAACAACATCTCTAAAGGGGATATTAAGTGGAGCCGTCTATACATCAAGTGCTCGAGTGGAACAAGCGATTAATGATGCTGCGCTATTGTACTACTCCATTATAAATCGGCCTCCCGATATTGTTTACAACTCAATTATACAGATCAACGAGCAAACTTTTACCCCTGGGATATATTACTTCCCATCGTGGTTAAATCTATCATTAAACGGAACCATAACTCTCGATTTTCAGGGAAACGATCAAGCACTTTTCATTTTTCAGGTGGGTGGTTCTCTTACCGCTATGGCTAATTCAGGTATTGTTGCAATAAACACGGCAGATAATACTAATATATGTGATAATGTAATTTGGGCAGTTAGCACTTCTGCAACCATTGCTGGGGATACGTTTATAGGTAATGTAATTGCACTGGGTGATATAGCTATGGGAAAGTCAGGAAATGCATCGGGAATAACTACAATGTTTGGTAGCATAATATCACTAAGGGGCTCTTTGAAAATAGGCAGCTGTAAAATATCTAAACACAGCAAAGCTTTCAAAACAACTTATAACCAAACAATTGAATACGATCACTTTGTAACAGGAACTGGAACCATTGAACAATTTATTATTGAAAAAGAAAATATTGTAAAGGAAAAAAATGTAGCAACCTTTGGACTTTCCTATGGAATAAAAGATGGAAGGTACTGGGGCATAATGTCGCTTGTTGATTATACCAATAAAGATACTAGATTGAAAAGCATAAGCATAAAAGCGTTTACCGTCATTAACCTAACTACCCGAGAGATAAAGGGAGTAGCAAAAGTCAACAACCGTGATTTTTCCGACTATACTCTAATTATCAAGGATAATGGAGGGGAGGGCAATGCTGACTATTTCGACATAAGCCTCTCCAATGGCTTCAGAGCATCAGGCCCTTTAATCGATGGTAATATCCAATTCCATATTCATAGCTCGTTATGAACCCCAATAAACATTTGATGCCGATACCGTAATACTCCGCAAACAAACCTCTCTGCTGTCATGCCACAACATTCCTAAGGCAAGCAGAGCAGAAAAAGTAAACTTGAAATTGTACTGCTGATGTATGTGCCATAAAATTTTGCTTACCAAGGCTGCACAAATTTGCACAAAACAGACCAAAAGAAAATTTCATGGGATTTATCATTAGTCTTACTTAAATTAAAAGATATGGGTATAAAGTAGTTCGATATATTGTTATAAATATGTGAATTATGTAAAATGTTTTCAAGAATATGTAACACTTTTTGATTGAAACCTAATCAAATTTGCAAGAACGATATCCGCATTAAAGCCATTCTCACAAAAAAAATTAAATATGAAAACAAAACTACTCAACTTGATAACAGCGGCCTTCCTGCTGTTATTTCCAATTTTCAGTTTTGGACAAGCCACCGTGCGCCCTACCATGGGAACAACGGAAAATTTTGTTCTGTTTACCACCAATGGAGCCTTAACAAACACAGGTGCTTCACAACTAACTCTTCTTACAGGCGATGTGGGTTCTAACACAGCCGCTATCACTACTAATTTAGGAAACATTGATGGCTCAATTTACGCAACAGGTGATGGTGGCGGTGTAACAGCCCAAGCTGCTGCCGACTTGGTTGTTTTATACAACGAGTTGTTCGGGCTAGCTCAGGATTACGCTCTAGCAACCTTGCTAGGAGGTCCTACCCCCTTCCCTCCAGGAGTTTACGCCAATGCTGCGGTAACATCACTTGACGGCAACCTTATTCTGGATGCAGAAAATGATCCCAATGCCCTCTTTATTTTCGTAATAAAGGCTCCGGGTACTTTTTCAACCACAGCCAACTCTTCAATCGAACTAATTAACGGAGCCCAAGCGTGCAATGTGTTTTGGCTTGTTGAAGGGACAGTTAGTATTGCAACAGGGAATACTATGAAAGGAACAATCGTTTCAGCCGCTGCCATTGATTTTGCTGCTGAAACTGAATTTGAAGGAAGAGCACTTACTAAAGTAGGGGCTATTACCATTAACAATAATGAAATCGGATTCTTGGCACAAAAACCCATTGGATGCGATAGCCCAACTCTTGTAGGCCCTACAGCTCCCGATCTGGCCACCGCTGGTTGTTTCGCACTATTCACCGGTAATGGCTCAATGGGAAACAACGGAGTATCAACCATTGTTGGTGATGTTGGCTCAAACACAGCGCCACCATCAGGGTTCGAATTACCTACTACAGTTGACGGAACTGTTCATGCAATTCCAAATGCCGAAACAATACAAGCGGATCTGGATCTGGTGAATGCTTATGATTATCTAGTTGCAATACCTAATGATATCGAGCTACTGGCACCGGCACTTTTTGGGTACAATCTAATTCTCACCCCCCATACTTACGTACTGGCAGCCGAAACTCACCTAACGGGTGATCTTTACCTCGATGCTCAAGGTAATCCCGATGCAGTTTTTGTAATTAAGGTTGATGCTGCATTCTTTACAGCCATAGACTCTAGGGTTTTACTCATTAACGACGCTCAGGCAAAAAATGTGTACTGGAAAGTTACAGGTGCTGTATCTATTGAGGTTGGAACCTTTTTTGAAGGCACAATTATTGCCACTGGAGCAGTTGATTTAAAATCTGGAGCGGATATTAACGGCAGGGCACTTACAACAACGGGCAACTTTAGCACCGACGCAGTTACAGTGTTGTCTCCTGGTTGCGCTACTGCTTCAGCTCCCGAAATAACTACACAACCCACAAATCAAGAGGTATGTGAGGGGGGCTCAGTAAGTTTTATCATTGAGGCAACAGGAACCGACCTTACCTACCAGTGGCGAAAAGGTACAGCTAACTTGGTTAATGGAACTACAATTTCAGGCGTTACAACGGCTACCCTTACCATCGATCCTGTTGCTACTACAGATGCTGCTACGGATTACAATGTGGTTGTTACCGGATCGGTCGATCCATTTACAGCAACATCTAATAATGTTTCTCTAACCGTTAACTCTGCTCCGGAAATTACCGCACAACCTGAGAACCAAAGTGGTTGTCTCGGAAGTTCGGTTAGCTTTACCGCTACTGCAACGGGAGCCGATCTTACCTACCAGTGGCGAAAGGGTGTTGTCGATCTGATTGACGGTGCAGCCGTTTCTGGTGCAACTTCAGCTACCCTTACCATCGATCCTGTTGCTATTACAGATGCCGGTACAGACTACAATGTGGTTATCTCAGGCCTATGCGGATCTCCTATTACTTCTAACAATGTATCGCTTGAGGTTAATTCTGCTCCCGAAATTACGGTTGAGCCAACCAGCCAAGATGAGTGCATTGGTGGTTCGGTATCATTCTCGGTAACCGCAACAGGAACCGACCTAACCTACCAGTGGCGAAAAGGTGAGGTTGATCTGGAAAATATTGTTGATCACATTGATGGAGTGAGCACAGCAACCCTAACCATTGATCCTATATCAATTGACGATGCTGCGAACAACTACAATGTGGTTGTTTCTGGAGCATGCGCTCCAGCAGTAACTTCAGCAAATGCTTCACTAGTGGTTAGCGCTCCGCCAGCAATTACATTTCAACCTACCAATCAGGTAGCTTGCGAGGGTGGCGAAGCATCATTCACTGTTGTAGCAACTGGCGATAATATTACCTACCAGTGGCGAAAAGGTACAACTAATTTGGTTAATGGAGCTACAATTTCAGGCGTTACAACGGCTACCCTTACCATCGATCCTGTTGCCGTTACCGATGTTGCAGATAGTTACAATGTAATTATCACTGGGGTATGCGGAACACCCGCAACCTCTACAAATGCTTCATTAGAAATAAGTTCTTCAATCGAATTGATTACACAGCCTACAAACCAAACGGAATGCGAGGGAGGCTCGGCAAGTTTCACTGTGGAAGCAACTGGAGCAGGCCTTACCTACCAGTGGCGAAAGGGTGTTGTCGATCTGATTGACGGTGCAGCCGTTTCTGGTGCAACTTCAGCTACCCTTACCATCGATCCTGTTGCTATTACAGATGCCGGTACAGACTACAATGTGGTTATATCGGGGACATGCTCCTCTGACATTACCTCAAACAGTGTATCTTTAACCGTAAATACTGCACCAGTAATTACGCTACACCCAACCAATCAAAACGGATGTGCTGGCGGCATGGTTAGTTTTACCGTTGAAGCAACGGGTAGTGAGCTTACCTACCAGTGGCGAAAAGCACTGGTAAACCTCACCAATACAGGAAATATCTTGGGCGCAACTTCAGCTACCCTTACCATTGATCCTGTTGATGTTTCCGATGTGGCACCCGATTATGATGTGGTTGTTACTGGGGTTTGTGCACCAAGCGCTGCTTCAAATAACGCTTCGCTAAGCGTAAACCTTCCTCCTGAGATTACTTACCAACCCGTAGATCAGAACGCTTACCAAGGTGGCATTGCAAGTTTTTCGGTAACTGCCGAAGGCTCCAATCTTACCTACCAGTGGCGAAGGGGAACAACTAATCTTACCAATTCAGGTTCAATATCTGGGGCTACTTCTGAAACGATTACCATTGATCCGGTAGAACATTCGGATGCTGCCACCGATTACAATGTGGTGGTCTCGGGCGATTGCGAACCAGCGGTTACATCAGTTAACGTGTCGCTTTACGTAATTTCCACAAGTATTGACGCGAATAGCTTGATGAATACCCTATCAATCTATCCAAATCCTTTCAGTTCATCAGTAAACATCAAGCTTAACGATGCAGTGCTGAACAATGAATACGAATTGATGGTATACAATATTCTGGGTGTACTGATGGTAAAAACAACAATTATCGATCAGGTAACAACTATTAATACGGAACACTACTTTGCTGGAATATACTTTTACCGAGTAATGTTGAATAATAAAATCATTCAATCGGGCAAGTTGATAAAGCAAGAATAGGCAACTAGCAATGCAAAGGTCCAGCATTCCCATTGGGTTCGGGATGTTGGGCCTCTTGCTTTTTTTCAGAAACCCAATGTTTGTATTTTGTAAATCGTTAAAACTAACGAACGCCAACAAATTGAGCCAATGGCTCGAACATAACGTTTCGCAAATCACATTAAATGATATTAACCTCAATTTACAAACTATGAAAATTGAAATACGTTTGGACGAGGTTGTGGCATTCTTAAAGAATTACTACAACATTAATTTAGACCTTAAAACTTCAGAAGAAGGTAAAGTTGAGGTAAAATACCTAATTACAGCATATTTATCAGTAAAAGATTTAGCTGACGATGTAGTCACAATCAGCTACAAGGTGAATGGAGTGGTTGATTTATTAGCCAAGGGGGCCAACCTTTTCCTGGGCAAAAAGATTGAAGAAATGCCTTTTGAATGGAATCCCAAAACTAGCGAAGTAATTGTCAACCTAAGAGAAATTGATGAGTTTAAACGTTTACTAAAATATTTTCAAACCACTAATATTAGCTTCGTTAAAGATAATATTGTAGCCCTACTAACCATTAGATCAAGCACCGATTAACAACAATATGATGAAGGTAAGATTAAATGATATTTATAACATCTCGAAAAATGCACTAAAAGAGTGGTGGCTTAAAGATCCATTTCGCGAAAGTGCTGTAATAGCCTACTATTCAATATTCTCCTTACCAGGGCTCCTTTTAATTATTATAACATTTGCTGGATATTTTTTTGGCCGCGATGCAGCAAAAAGTCGGGTAATAGATGAATTTACCCAAATGCTTGGAACTGATACGGCTGAGCAAATTCAGAATATAATTATAAAAGCAAGCGAAAAGGGTAGCTCTATTTGGACCACAATATTCGGGCTGGCCATCATCCTATTTGCTGCTACAGGAGTTTTTGCACAATTTCAAAAATCGCTCAATAACATCTGGGGAGTAAAGATTGATGTCAATAAATCGGACATTATGATTTTTCTTAAGGCTCGGCTGTTCTCCATCGGTGTTATTGTATCAATTGGGTTTATACTCATTGTATCGCTTGTAATTTCGGCTTTTCTATCGGCTTTTGGGAATTGGTTATCGAGCCATTTTTCCGACTCAATTGTAGTTGCACTCCAAGGAATCAACTTTATAGTTTCCCTTGTTATTCTGACCGTTCTATTTGCGCTTATGTTTAAGTACCTACCCGATGCAAAAATTAAGTGGAAATACGTTTGGATTGGTTCAACAGTAACTGCTCTGCTGTTTGAGATAGGCAAATTTGGACTTGGCTACTATTTTGGCAAAGCAAATCCAGGCACAGGCTACGGAGCAGCAGGCTCAATAATACTCATATTGCTTTGGGCTTCATACTCATCGATGATAGTTTTTTTAGGGGCAGAATTTACTCATGCCTACGCCAAGCTGTACTCTGAGAAATTGATACCCAAAGGAAATGCCATAAAAGATCCGGATAAGAAGGACTAGAAGTCTCTACCACTTCATATTTCTATGCGAATAGCGAATTAGCCTAAAATAACAAGATTCAAGTCTTTCCTGAATTTGTGGGTTTAAATACATCATACTACTTAACCCACACCTTATATCTGATTTTCTGTAGAAGGACAAATGTGAGAATCATACAATTATTCTAAAAAGTTATGTAACGTAAAGAGCGAGCTGGGGCTTATATTGGAGGGTCAAAATAGCAATAACAAGGCCAATGAATACAACAAAACCAACATCAGGATTTCCTGTAGTTTGCGTGGGTGGTTCGGCCGGAGGTCTGGACGTATACATCCGCTTACTAAAACATTTGCCTCCAAATCTGGGGGTGGCAATTGTTATTGTTAATCATCAGCGAGAGGTATCCTCAATGCTAAACGAAATCCTTCCTCTTCACAGTAAAATGCCTGTAATGCTAATTAGCGATAAGCTGAAATTAGTACCCAATCGGGTTTTTGTAATTCCTGAAAAGCGCGATTTGCATATTATCGACGGAGAATTTGTGCTTAAGCCAATATCAAAACCAAGAGGATGGCCCGATGTGATAACAGTTTTTATGCAATCGCTAGCTAAACACTGGAACGGAAAACTTATAGCCGTTATAGTTTCGGGATATGATGGTGATGGGGCCGATGCCCTTTGTGAAATAAAAAAGGCTGGTGGTATTACCATAGCCCAAAAACCAGATACAGCAAAAGAACCTGATATGCCCAAGAGTGCAATTGAAAGTGGATGCATCGATTTTGTGCTTTCGCCCGAGGAGATTGCTGCGGAAATTGCAAGAATTGCTCAAAGGGTTGAAGAGGTGAATTAGTAACTGGTTTTTATCAATAATGCTATAGTCGTTGCTATAAGCTGCAACAAGTCATTTCATCATTAAAAAACAAACCTTGTTATGGCCATTCAGAACAAAACCAAGAAAGAACTCATAAGCGAGATAAAGGAATTACAAGGCGAGTTTTATTACTTAAATAAAATTAAAGACCTTGACACCGCTAGGCGCATTCATCTTGAGCAGGAATTAGCCATTGCACTTCAGAAAATTGTGTTTCAGAATATTGAAAAGGAGAAACGTGCTGCCGAATTGATCATTGCAAGCTTAGAACTTACGTTTCAGACAAAAGAGAAAGCCAAACGAGCCAACGAGTTAGTTATCGCTAATATTGAATTGGTCTTTCAGAATAAGGAGAAAGAGAAACGGGCTGCGGAATTAATCATTGCCAATAAAGAACTCGCCTTCCAAAATGAGGAAAAAGAGAAGCGCGCCAACGAATTAGCATTGGCGAATACTGAACTTGCTTTCCTGAATGCTGAAAAGGAGAAACGTGCAGCGGAATTAATCGTTGCCAATAAAGAGCTTGCATATCAAAATGAGCTTAAAGAAAAACGGGCTATCAATCTTGTAATCACCAATAAGGAACTCCAACTATTAATTCAATTAAATAAGGACAAAGACAAATTTTTCTCCATCATTACCCATGATCTAAAAAACCCGTTCGTTTCAATAATTGGATATTGCGAACTCCTCACCGAGCAAATCAAGAAAATGAATTGTGAGAAAATTCAGGAATTTGCAAATATCATACTTCAATCGTCAAACAGGGCAATGGATTTGCTGATGAGCCTTATGGTATGGGCACAATCACAATCTGGCAGAATGGTTTTCAATCCAGAGTCCTTCAATATAATAACCCTTATCGACGAAGTGACGCTTTTATTAGATGGCATCGCCAAGCAAAAGTCTATTCTTATTGAGAGTTCACTACCATCAAACATTCAGGTTAATGCAGATAAAGAAATGATTAGTGCCGTTTTAAGAAATTTGATTTCAAATGCAATAAAATTTACACCACATGAAGGAAAGATAATGATCTCTGTAGATGTTAAACAAAACGAATTAACCGTTTCGGTAAGCGATACTGGAGTTGGAATATCAAAAGAGAGAATCGAAAAACTCTTCAAGATTAGTGATATCAATTCAACTCCGGGGACGGAAAAAGAGACGGGGACGGGATTAGGATTAATTCTCTGCAAAGAATTTATTAATAAAAACAATGGGAAAATTTGGCTTGAGAGTGAGGCCGGAATAGGAACAACATTTTGCTTTTCATTGCCCATCATCGAAAAGAATAGGCAAATTGTCGTTAAGGGGAACATTAAGAACTCATAAAAAGGTTGAAAGTCTAATATAATGCAGAAAATGAATCATAAGGCTACGAAAAGGGATGTACCCAACCTTGTTTTAGTTGAATGTGGGTAGTTTTCAATAAATTATTTAGAAATGCGGGTTAACACATAGGAATATGAGTAACCATGGATAACACACACAACCTCTCTTTAACGAGAATAAATAGTCACTCCCCAAGTATATCTAAATATCCACAATGAGTAAAATTGGTACCACCATTAAAAGAATTCTGAAAGTAATCCTATGGCTAACCCTGGGGCTAGCATTGCTTTTCGTAGTTATCATTGTACTAATCCAAATTCCTTCCATTCAAACAAAAATTATTCACCAAGTCACATCGGTTATTAGCCAAAAAACCAGCACTAGGGTTGAAATTGACAGAATTAGTATAACATATGCTGGAGCGGTAGTTGTAAACGGACTGTTCCTAAATGATAATCAAGCGGATACTCTGCTTTACGCTGGTAAGGCGAAAATAACAATCTCGTTTAAAGATTTGCTATTTAACAAGATCAATATAAATTACTTTTTACTCGAGAATACCACTCTCATCATCAACCGGGCAGCCAACGATTCTCTCTACAACTTCAATTTTCTGATAGCTGCTTTTAGCGATACTACAAAAAAGGTGGAGGTGGAACTCCCCGCAAAACCAAAATGGGCTTTCGATGTTAAAAACGTTAGGCTCAATAATATTAAGGTTGATTTTGATGATGCATTTGGGGGCATTAATGCCCAAGCTAATCTTTCCAAATTGAACTTAGCTGTTAACGAAATTGATCTAAAAGAATCAAAATACAGTATTGCTAATTTGCAGATTGATAACCTTGTAGCAAGTGTAATTCTCCAAAAATCTACAAAAACAGATACCAAGGATTCCGATGTGGTTTTGCCGAGAATTAGTGCCAGTAAAATCCGCATCAACAACTCATCCGTTAGCTACATCGATTCTGTAAACAAGCAAGAATTAGTAGCTCTAATCAGCCTGCTAGAGCTCACAACAGGTGCGGTCGATTTGCAAAACGAAACTGTATCAGCAGACAAGATTGCACTTTCAAAAAGCACAATCCTCTTTAATGCCGCTGGCAAAAGTGAACAAATCGTTTCAACCAAATTGGCAGGCAACGCGCTGCCCAAAAAAACCAATTGGGTAGTGGCAGCACAGCAAATTGAGCTAGTTGACAACTCGGTGGCTTACAATGTGGCAAATACGCCTGTTAGTGTAAATGGTTTTAACAGTAACCATATGGATTACAAGCAACTAAACCTTGATGCTAGCAAGCTATATTACTCATCCAAAATCACTAAAATAACCGTCAATAAATTCTCAACTGTCGACAGGCTTGGCTTTTCCATTAATCAATTTGAAACTGAATTCAGTATGGATCAGCACTCTATAACTGCCACTAAGCTGGTGGTTAGAACGCCAAACTCCAGTATCGATGCTGACCTAAACCTAAAATTCGGCTCACTCCAATCGCTAAAAGATTCCCTTGAGCACTTGAGGCTAAATCTCGACTTGCAAAACGTAAGCATTGCGAACTCCGACATTGTATACTTCAGCAACCAACTCGTTAACAAACCATTCTTTCAGAATAAAACCAGCGTAACAACCATTACCGGAAAGGTAAATGGTCTCGTTAAAAACCTTACAGGAAAAAATCTGGTGATTAAAACGGGAGCCAACACCATAGTAAAAACAGATTTTATCATCAAGGGCTTACCCAAGGCGGAAACTGCTTATTTCAGCATTCCAAATCTAAGTATTGTTACAGGCAAAGCTGACATTGAGATGATGGCTGGTACTTTTATCCCCATAAGCATTGAACTACCCGAAAACATATCTACTCAAATAAGTTTTAATGGCACGCTAAAGGCCTTTGAATCCGACATAAAACTCAATAGCAGTTTTGGTTCGGCTAATGTTGTGGCAAGCATCGATAATGATGAGAATTTTAAGAGCAAAGCCGATATAAATAAATTCGATTTGGGAAGTCTGCTGAGGGATACTGTAATGTTTGGGCCACTCTGGTTAACCGCAGAGGCAAACGGAAAAGGGTTGGATATAAACACAATTGAAGCAAAAATTACAGCCGAGGTAACCGAGATTTTTTTGAATGGATACAATTACCAAAACTTAATACTCGATGGCGATGCTAGCGGGAAAGAATTTGCAGGATTAGTAAGCCTTAACGATAAGAATATCGCTTTTGATTTTGATGGACGTATAAATTTAAATCCCAATCGGGAGCGCTATAAATTCAACCTAAACTTCAAGGGAGCTAATCTTCAGAAACTCCATTTCACCAAGGATGATATAAGAGTTGGCCTAACCGCAACGGCCGATTTAGAGGGTGAAACTTTGAATAAGCTCAATGGCAAAGCGGGTATTTCCAACATCGTTGTGGTTAGGGGCGACAAGGTTTACGAGCTCGATTCACTGCTATTTGCCTCAATAAACGAATCGGGGAAAAGTGAACTAAACTTTAGCAGTGCATTGGTTGGCATTAAGTATTCTGGCACCCTCTCCCCTATCAATCTTGTTGCAGAGATTACTGCATTCGCAAACCGCTACTTCCCTTTCACCGATAGCACTCAGGTAGCAACAAAAAGAGAACCATCAAATTTTAACCTTGAGATACAACTCCACAACCACCCCATTCTTTCGCAGGTTCTTTTACCCCAGCTGAATGAGTTTGAACCCGGAATTATTAAGGGTAGCTTCGATAGCGAAAAGAACCAGCTAATTCTATACGCTGCTATGAACAGGATTGTTTATGGATCGACCGAGGTTAACGATTTAGTTCTGGATATAAGCTCCGATTCAACCCAATTAGTATATGAAATTTCCAGCAGCGCAGTATCAAGCACACAAGTAAGGTTGGACAATGTGCTGATCGAAGGAAAGATTTCCGATAGTATTATTCAAGCAAACCTTTCGTCAATCGATCAAAATTTAAGGAAAAAGGTAGCAATCAACTCGCAGATAGGTAAGATAAATGGTAGGTATAGGTTTGCCATCAATAAGGATAATTTTTACCTGATGCACAACCGATGGAATATAGCAGAAGATAATTTCATCGAATTTGGGAAAGCAGGGATGTTGATTCACAACTTTTTTATTGAGAGCGCATCAAGTAAAATTAATGTTTCCTCGGTAAACAACACGTTTAACGAGGATATAAACATTGAGATTATTGATTTTAAACTCGACGACCTATCGCGGATAGTTGAAAAGGATACCAGCCTTGTAAAAGGAAAACTGAATGGAAATATACTGATGAAAAGGGTGAATAATTCCTACGGAATTATAGCCGATGCAAAAATTGATAGCTTGGCAATTCGCAATATTCCCATTGGGAATATTACGGCAAAAGCAGATAACCCAACGGGTAAACGATTCGATGTAAATTTAGATTTATCGGGAGAACATAATCGGCTTTCGGTAAATGGTTTCTTTCTAGCAAAAGAGGACAACAACCCCATAAACCTAAAAATTGATATCCAAACCCTATCACTGGAAGCCGTTGAAGCGCTCTCAATGGGACAAATAAAAAATTCATCAGGATCGATTGCGGCCAAATTCGCGATAAAAGGAACTTTTAATGAGCCCGAAATAGCAGGAAAAGTCGTTTTTAACGATGTATTACTAACCCCCACAGCAACCAACAATAGGTTGGAATTAAAGAACGAAACCATACAAATTAGGCCCAACGGTATTTTCTTTAATGCATTTACCCTTTTAGATTCACACAAGCACTCGGCTGTAGTTGATGGCTCAATTAAAATGACACGGTTTAAAGATTTTATTTTCGCCCTTCAGGTTAACACCAACAATTTTCAACTTATAAACACCTCATCGAGAGACAATAGGGAGTTTTTTGGCAGGATGATAATTGACAGCCGAATTAACATCAAGGGGCCTATAGCGTTTCCAGAGATTAGCGCAAGGGTAAAGCTTAAAAATGGGTCAAACTTCACTTTTGCAGTTCCCGAAAGCAGAATTGAAAGCGATAAAGGCGAAGGTGTTGTAAAGTTTAAAAAAACACAAAGGTTAAATCCAATACTCTACAGCATCGATGATATATCACCACAAAGTACACGTTTTACAGGCATCGATCTCTCATCAGTAATTGAAATTGACAAACAGGCAACCCTGAAGCTATTGCTAGATCCTTTATCGAGCGACTCATTGGTAGTGAGAGGTGAAGCAGGCCTTAGCTTCTCAATGGATAGAAGCGGAAAAATGAGCCTAACTGGAGCCTATCATTTGGACGATGGCAGCTATCTGGTATCTCTTGAATCGATAGTGAAAAGAAGATTCGACATCCTGTCGGGCAGCACAATAGTTTGGAATGGCGATCCGCTTGATGCGATAATTTCCATAAACGCCAAATATACAGCCCGAGCGGCTCCTTACGATTTAATGGCTTTCCAAATGTCTGCATTAAGCGATACCGAGAGTAGCAGCTACAAGCAACGTTATCCGTTTTGGGTATTGCTAAAGCTTAGGGGTGAATTGTTACATCCAACTATCGATTTTGAAATACAGCTTCCCCCTGAGGATAAGGGAATTTTGGGTGGTGCGGTGAACCAAAAACTGAGCATGCTCAATGAGGATGAGTCCGCATTAAACAAGCAGGTTTTTGCCCTTTTGGTGCTAGGGCGATTTATTCAGGAAAACCCGCTACAGGCCGAGACTGGTGGAACATCAACTCTTGTAAGGGCAACCGTTGGCAAGCTTTTATCGGCACAGCTAAACCAGCTAAGTTCCAAACTAATATCAGGAGTGGAACTCGACTTTGATGTGCAATCGTTCAACGACTACCAAACCGGTGAGGCCGAAGGCCGAACACAGGTTGAGGTGGGAGTTAAAAAGCAACTATTTAACAATCGGCTATCTGTGCAGGTGGGTGGAAGTGTCGATGTGGAAGGCGAAAGCGCAAAGCAAAACAAGGCAAGTGAGATTACTGGCGATGTAAAAATTGAGTATGCCCTCACAAAGGATGGACGCTATAGGCTAAAAGGGTTTAGGCACAATCAGTACGAGGGTGCTCTTGAAGGGCAACTAATTGAAACCGGAGTAGGAGTTGCTTTTGTACGCGATTTTAACAAGTGGAAAAATTTGTTTAGGCGCAAAAGAACTAGAAGGGATCCATCGAATACCAAACCTATGCACGAAGAGAACTAAACTGGCAATCAAATCTTTACCTCACGATTTTAATACAACTATGAAGCATACTACCGCATATAAATATTCTCTTGTCACGCTTTGTCTGCTTTGTGGTGCATGCAGCATAACTAAGCGATTGCCACCTGATGAAAAGCTTTACACAGGGGCCAAAGTTGTGATAGAATCGAGCAGTGAAATTACGGCAAAAAAGAAACGCTTTATTAAAGCCGCCACAAAAGATGCTATACGCCCATCGCCCAACAAGAGCTATCTCGGCATTCGTCCAAAGCTTTGGATATACATGTCGGCGGTAGAGAACCCAAAAACCAAGTTTGGCAAATGGGTTAAAAGCAAGGGTGAACCCCCAGTTTTACTAAGCACCGTAAATCCTACAGCCACATCAAATACTATCGACACTAAGCTATTCAACATTGGAATTTTCAAAGGGTACACTCAATACAAAACGGTTGAGAAGAAGAGTACGGCCAAAATTGTTTACACCTGCTATGTACACAAACCATTTAAAATAAAAGAGCTTACCTACGCAATTACCAACGATAGCATTAGCAAAATTGTTCAGGCAGGGGCAAAAAAGTCGCTCGTAAAAATAAGACACGATTACAATTTGGATTTACTAAAAGCTGAAAGAACAAGAATTGATGATTTGCTTAAAAACAAAGGATACTTCTACTTTAATCCTGATTACCTAATATTTGAAGCAGACACCTCTTCCACAGATTCCACAAACCACTCGGTATCGTTAAGCCTGGGGTTAAAGGAAAACAGTCCCCAAAACGCACTTACCATCTTTCGTATCAACAAAGTTTTTATCGATCAAAATTTCACCCTAAGAGATGCTAACCCAAGGCATAAAAGTGACACAATCCTGGTTAGAGATTATCTTTTTAGTGATAAGGTAGCTGATATGAACATTAGGCCAAGGGTTATTCTTAGGGCAATCCACTTGCGTAAGAACGAAGTTTACTCAAGAAGGAACCACGACATCACGCTTAATCGATTGATGTCGATGGGTACATTCAAATTTGTACAGGTACAGTTTACCGAGAGCGAAACCCGTGAGGAAGGACTACTGGATGTTGCTATCCTAATGACCACAATGAAGAACATGTCGTTCCGAGCTGAGATGGATCTCGTATCAAAATCAAATAATTTTACGGGCCCACGGATAAATATGGGACTTACGCACAGAAACACCTTTAGAGGGGCAGAGCTTCTTAACCTTAATCTGGCCGGTTCATACGAAGCCCAGCTAAGCAGAAATAGCGAGAACTTGTACTCCTACTCCGTAAACCCCGAGGTTGAACTAGTTTTCCCACGCCTTGTTCTGCCATTTAGATTTAGGGGTGACAACAAAATTTTAAACCCAAAAACACGCATAGCCCTATCGTACAATTTTTTAAAAAGGGTGAGCTATTTTGATATGAGAACCCTACAGTTTAGGTACGTTTATGGTTGGAAGGAGAACAGAAAACAGGAACACGAGTTCAGTCCGGTTAATCTGAGCTATACCTCAATTAGAAACAAATCACCACAATTCAACGACCTGCTGGAAACAAATCCCTTTTTAAAGAAATCGTATGAAGAGCAATTTATTGGGGGAGCAAACTACACATTTACCTACAATGAGCAGGTTTTACCCCAAAAGAGAGTACAATACTACTTACAGGGAATTGCTGAAACAGGGGGCAATCTATTTTCTTTGGTAAAACTGATTGGGGGATCGACTCCAACATCTGAAACCCCCTCAACCCTACTTGGCTCAATATACTCTCAATACGCTAAGGTAAGCATTGATGCCCGCAGCTTTATCAATATTATGCGAGCCAATAAGCTTGCTACTAGGTTTTTTGTGGGAACTGCATCGCCCTACGGAAATTCAGCCGTTCTGCCCTATAGCAAGCAATTCTTTAGTGGCGGATCGAACAGCCTGCGTGCATTCCACATTAATACGGTAGGCCCAGGAACGTATAACCAGGAGAATGAGAATACAGGTTTTCTGCAAATGGGTGGCGACTTGAAGTTGGAGCTTAACAGCGAATTTCGCTTTAGCATATATAAACTTTTTAAAGGGGCGCTCTTTATCGATGCCGGAAATGTTTGGCAACTATCATCGAACCCAGCAAATATTGGAAGCCCATTCACACTCTCTGGGTTTATGAACGAGCTCGCCGTGGGTGGTGGTGTGGGCATAAGACTTGACGTTTCATTTTTTCTCCTACGATTCGATTTGGCTACTCCCCTGCGTAAACCCTGGCTTGACAGCAACCAGCGGTGGGTAATAAATCAAATTGATTTTGGCAGCGCCCCCTGGCGAAAAGAAAACTTGATACTGAATGTAGCCATTGGCTATCCGTTTTAAGAAAATTGCAATATAACCTCGCTTAAATCAATATTTACATATGCAATTTGGGGATAAAATGAGAAACTGAGTGCCTACCTAAAGGCTTGGCTTGAAATTATGGTACTACTACTAATTTAGTGGATAAGACTATGTTTTGATAATAAACTAGGTGCAGTTCGTCCGGAGACGGAAGACGGAAGACGCCTGCCTCGGGATCAGCTGTTATTTAGCGGATAACGAGGGAAGACGGAAGACGCCTGCCTCGGGATCAGCTGTTATTTAGCAGATAACGAGGGAAGATGGAAGACGCCTGCCTCGGGATCAGCTGTTATTTAGCGGATAACGAGGGAAGACGGAAGATGGAAGATGGAAGACGCCTGCCTCGG
>DDWD01000070.1:0-4533 GCA_002345825.1 Bacteroidales bacterium UBA2295 | reverse complement strand
GGATAACGAGGGAAGACGGAAGACGGAAGGGAATCCCTTCGGTCTTCAGTCTCTGGTCTATATCAATTGGATCAATGCAACTCGTATTTCTTTCAACTAAAAGTTCAGTAGAACCGAAATTATAAATATGTGAAAGATGTAAATCTTCATAAAAGTTGTGTAATACATACAAAGCGGAATTATGTCAACTTTACTGCAAACAATTATATAACGCTGTAAAAGTAATAGTATGACCCAACAGGTAGTTAAAGTAAAAACCATAACCTCAATTACGCATGATGTGCTGCAAATTGTTACTGTAAAACCTCATAATTTCAGCTTTATAGCAGGGCAAGCTGTTGCTATTTCTATTAATAAACCAAGTTGGGAGAACGAAATAAGACCCTTTACCTTTACAAGCATACCCACCGACAGCTTTCTTGAGTTTGTAGTTAAAGTTTACCCATCGCACAAGGGTGTAACCAACGAGTTGCTAACTTTAAAAATTGGCGATAGCCTTATTCTGCATAATGTGTTTGGCGCAATTACATATAGAGGCGAAGGAGTATTTATTGCCGGCGGTGCTGGCATAACCCCATTTGTCAGCATTTTTAGAGATTTGCGCTCAAAAAATGAGATTGGTAACAACAAGCTAATCTTTGCCAATAAAACCAAGGGGGATATCATTCTCGAAAGGGAGCTGAAAGAAATGCTCAGCAAGAATTTCATCAATATTATAGCTGATGAGAATATCGTTGGCTATGCCCACGGGTACATCTCTGAAAGTTTCCTGAAAGACCATATTAGCAGGGCATGCGAAAACATCTACCTCTGTGGTCCAGCACCTATGATGGAATCGGTAGAAAAGCAGCTTCATTATTTAAACCATAAACACAAAACCATTATCAAGGAAGAATTTTGATAAACGCCGATCGCCAAACGTAAAAACGATGAAACGATGAGGCGATGAGGCGAAAGAGCAACGCTAAACATGTCCGACAGGCAGGCGTTAAACGTCGAACGGTAAACAATCAACTAAATAACCAAACAAATGAATCTAAAAAGAATTTTCGGAGGGATCCTAACAGTTTTAGGAATAGCAGGGCTTATTTATGCTGCAATAACATTTGTGTACCCAAGCAGTAATATCGATATTAAAGCACCCATAATTTATGGCATAGTCGGATTAATATTCTTCATTTCCGGTATCAGCCTAATTCGAACCACAAAGGATGAAGCATAAGGCAAAATATGATATTATTTTTTAATTATCTAGTTCTGATGCTTAGCTAGAGAAATACATACCTACAACTAATTAAATATGATTAAACTAAAAGGTATAACTAAGAAAGAAAACCTAAGAAAAGATTTACTTAAACCTACTGAGGGTGTTCTAAATCCTGCTGAGGAAAAATCTGTGCCAAGCGATATTCCAGGAGTAACCCCATCACTAATTGATGAAACGATAGTGCCCGATAGTTCTGAAGAAGATAAGGCAAACCATCTTTTTATTGTGGCTGGTCAAGAATGTATTAGCGTGACGAAAACCATACCCCAAAAGGTAAATAGAACTAACGACTTGCCAAAAAAGCCACCATCGAAGGTTTAAAGATAACCACACTTAAACTAAGTGCTGCATTACATCTTAACAAACAACATATAAATCTAAAATGAAAGATAAAAACGAGAAGCTAGGAAGAACAAATAAAGATCAATCAATTAACACTATACTCCCTTCACTATACCTCAAAGAGGATGAAAAGGCTAAGAAAATCAAGATAGGGTTGATAACTCCCCTCACTAATGAGTGTAACGATGAAGAATGGCTAAAGGCAAAGCATCGAATACTTGACAAACGAACAGTACAAAGAAACCTAAAAGAGGCTACACTTAACTCAATGAACTTCCAACTATTCATTCAACGCAATTCCAATATATTCATAATATCTTGATTAATGTATTTACACTTAAAGACGTAAGATGCAAAACCCGGTAAGGCAGAAGATTACTAATTAAAAGCTGTAAAGTATGTATTATGATTCCAAAACACTAATGGTAAGGGCGGAGTACATTGAGGTGGAAAACAATGTGCGCCTCCACATTACCGATGCAGGCAAAGGCAGACCCATAGTGCTAGTTCATGGTTGGCCGCTAAGCGATGAGATGTTTGAGTACCAATATCAGGATTTAATAAATAACAATTTTCGCGTAATTGGTTGTACTCTTCGAGGCTTTGGCAAATCGGATAAGCCCTGGGGCGAATACAGTTACGATATCCACGTGCTCGACATTAAAAAAGTATTATGTGAACTGGATATTGATGATGCAATTCTTGTAGGTTTTTCTATGGGGGCTGCTATTGCCATTCGATATATGTCTGTTTATAAAAGTGCGCACATCTCCAAACTGGCACTATGCGGAGCAGCAGCTCCAATTTGGACTCAGCGAAACGATTTTCCGTACAACTTACCTATAGGTGCAGTTGATGAACTAATAAAACTCAACCAAGAAGATCGTCCTAAGCTCCTAACAAATTTTTCTGAGATATTCTCCGCTACTCCAAACTCATTGAGTAATGGTATGGCAAAATGGATAAATAATATGGGCTTAATGGCTTCGTCCTACGCTATGTCAGAATGTTTAGTTGCACTGCGCGATACTGATCTACGAGGAGACCTCGATAAGATTACGGTCCCCACCATAATAATGCATGGAAAAAAGGATAAAGTATGCTCATTCGATTTAGCCGAACAATTGCATGCTGGTATCAAAAATTCACAGCTAGTTGCATTCCAAAATAGCGGGCATAGTATGTTTCTTGAGGAGAAACAAAAGTTCAACAATTTGCTCGTAAAATTTTCAATATCTGATCTAGCAATATCCTAATAATAATGGGAATCAACAGTTGTAATGAATTACTGCCAGGACATTATACAACATTATTAATAAACGGGTTGTACCAAGTATTAGTAAGACCATGAGCACAACCCAGCAGCACCCTGTGAAAACATTGTTTATCGATGGCGAACAGTGGTTAGACAGAGTTTCTGGGATTTAATATACAGAAGAAATATTTTAATACAGCTCAAAAGATTTGTAAAAAGAGTTCAAAGGATAATTTGCTTTAACAATAGACAAAATTTAGAAGTAAATCCCTAAACCACTATAAAACTATGGAAGCGAAGAGTAACAACCTAGACTCAAAAATTTCACTCCAGCAAAAAAATTTAAAGTTAGTGAAAAGCAGACCGCTAATTTCAACATCACATCAATCTGCCTCAGAAACATTAAAGTTAATACACGAGCTTGAGGTGCACCAAATTGAGCTGGAAGTTCAGAATGAAGAGCTAATGAAAACACGATTGGAGGCATTAGAATCAGCACGAAAATACTCCGATTTATATGATTTATCGCCCAATGGATACTTTACCATTGCCAAAAATGGTGAGATTGTGGAGCTAAACCTTAGCGGAGCGCAAATTCTGGGTAAAGAACGCCTTAACCTATTGGGTAGCCGTTTTGGGCTATTCCTTACGGCCAACTCTAAGCTCATATTCAAGCATTTTCTTTCAGCTGTGTTTACAGGTAATGATAAAGTTTCATGTGAAGTAAACTTAATGCATGGCAATGTAGACACATACCTACATTTAACCGGAATCAATAATGAGTCATCAAAACTTTGCTGGGTAAATGCAGTTGATATAACAGATCTAAGACAAGCCGAAAACGAGCTGTCGGCTAAAAACGAAGAGCTCAAAAACATTAACATCGAGAAGGACAAGCTATTCTCCATCATAGCGCATGACCTCCGTAGCCCTTTTGGAGCATTCCTTGGACTTACCGAAATATTGGAGAAAAAACTTTTAGTCTTAAAGCAAGACAAATTGCAGAAGATCGCCACCTCTATTCGAGAATCGGCGCTCATTGTTTATCACCTAATCGAAAACCTCCTTGAATGGTCGAAGATGCAGCGTGGCTTAATTGAATGCAAACCTGAAAACGTTGACATTAGAGCGGTTGTTGAAACATCAATAGAATCATTATCGCACATTGCCAGGCATAAAAAACAATTAATTGAAATACATATACCCCAAAAAATTTATGCTAGGGTAGATATTAGAATGCTCGAATCCACCTTGCGAAATCTGCTATCAAATGCCTTGAAATTCTCCTACCCCAACTCAACAATTATTGTTGCAGCAAAAGCTAATGCAAAACAACTTGCCGAAATTGAAATTATTGATTATGGTATTGGGATGAACAAAGAATTACTAGAGAACCTTTTTGTGGCCAATCAAAATACTGGACGCTTTGGTACTGATGGAGAATCTTCCTCAGGTCTTGGCTTACACATTTGTAAAGATTTTATTGAAAGAAACGGCGGCAAGCTAACTGTTAAATCAACAAAAGAAAAGGGAAGTACCTTTAGCTTTACTTTACCATTGGCTACACTCCAAAATAGCAGCAATAACAGTTAGTACTGCTAGCTGCCGGCCCATTGATTTTGAACAGAAATATATATCACAAGCCACATCCGTCCAAAATAAATTTGAA
>DDWD01000183.1 GCA_002345825.1 Bacteroidales bacterium UBA2295 | reverse complement strand
CAGTTCTAAAATATCGTACATACAAATAGTTATATGGATTTTTCTGGCGGCTGTAATAGCCTATAATACTTAAAAAAATTTGATTGAAAAACTGAGAATTGTGTTATAACACGATGGAATTATGGAAAATACGAGAAAAAATATCTTTTGGGAATTCTCCGCAATATTAGCTAATTATCTTTTAAAATCCTAACCTATCGGAAAAAAACCAAGTTTTGGTAAAAAAATATGCTAGATAATGATGATAAAAATCATATTAATGTATATATTCAGCACTTGAAATTTAAGGGTTTTGGGATATGAGGCAACTAAAGATTATTAAGCAAGTAACTAACAGGGAAACGGTTTCGCTTGATAAATACCTTCATGAAATAGGTAAGGTTGAACTTCTTTCCACCGAAGAGGAGGTGAATCTGGCTCGAAGGCTCAAGGAGGGCGACAAAGCCGCTCTCGATCAGCTCGTAAAGGCAAACCTTCGGTTTGTTGTTTCAGTTTCAAAACAATACCAAAATCAAGGACTAAGCCTGCCCGATCTTATAAACGAGGGAAACCTTGGGCTCATTAAGGCCGCCCAACGATTCGACGAGACCCGAGGATTCAAATTTATATCCTATGCGGTTTGGTGGATTAGGCAAGCCATACTGCAGGCTCTGGCCGAACAGTCTAGGATTGTAAAACTTCCTCTAAACAAAATTGGTTCCATCAACAAGGTTAATCGAGCATTCATCGAGCTCGAGCAGAAGTTTGAACGGGAGCCGTCGGTTGACGAGCTCTCCGAAGTACTAGAACTCGCCCCCAACGATATAAAAGAGGCGCTAAAAAGTTCGAACCGACACATCTCAATGGATGCACCAATCTCGCAGGACGAGGAGAGCAATATGTACGACGTGCTGCTCAGCAACGAGTCGCCAGCACCCGACAGGGGGCTTCTCAACGATAGCCTTCGAAAAGAGATAGAACGCGCATTGGCCACTCTCACCCCACGCGAAGCATCAATCATAAGGCTTTACTTTGGATTAAACGGTAAGCATCCCCACACCCTCGAAGAAATTGGCGAAGAGCTTGATCTCACACGTGAACGAGTGAGGCAAATAAAGGAGAAAGCAATAAAGCGCCTTAAGCAGGCCACCCGTAGCAAAGTGCTAAAAAGTTACCTAGGATAACCCCATTCGCTTACCCCCCCACGGCTAGCTACTCTACTCAATGCTAATATTGGCAATGGGTAAATCGCTGTATTGGTATAAGCTGGTCGAAAATGCTCCACATTTCCCAAAATACTAAACCAATAATTCACAGAATATAGAAGAAGCTTATATTGCACAGCCCAATTTATATCAGCAAAACAAAGCCGAATGGCAGTCAAGCCAACAATTCATCCACCACCAACTCACTTCAATCAATAAAAGTTGGGTATTCGTCATTTTAACAAAATATAGCCAAACAAGTTCTTCCAAAATTTTAACCTCTAGTTATTGTCCATTCTGACAAATAATTCAGTAATTTTATTCAAACCACAACCAAAACAAACCACTACAAAACAAACTGTGATATGACCAAGAAAAAAACAGTTTCCACCAACAGCAGCCAGCCCCAACCCAACAAACCCATAGAGAATGAGGTAAAAGCCAGCGGGATTGAAAGGAAAGTACACACAGCAAACGAGATAAAAAAAAGGCTTAAGGCCAACAATTGGCTTATTGATGGGGCCGCCCCTTTTATTAACAAGATGTTTACCCTCATGAATGAGCAAGACATTGTGCTTGTACTTACCGATACCGAGGGTTGTATTATGCACATTGTGAGCTCAGAGCACATATCAAAATCACTTTCGGCCAAGTATATTATTCCGGGCAGCTACCCACCTCAAAACTCTATAATTTTAAACACCATCGAAGATGCTATAAAATTTCACAAAGAGGCTCAAGCCGATGGTACTGAGACATTAGTTAAAGAAAAACCAGAAAAAAGAATAAGCTGGACCTGCCCACTTGTGCTTCTTGCCAACCATATGGTAGGCACCCTCACCATGTATTTCCCAAAGGAAATTGAATCTAAAACGCTCTTCGCCCTGTTTAGCCAAACATCAAACTGCATTAAGCAGGAGCTATCGTTTTTTGAGGAGAAGAGGCAAGCCACCAAGCTAAAGGAGCAACAGCTGAACTTTTTTAACCGATACGCTCAGGCCGAATTAATTGTCGATCGTAACGGATACATTAACCTGGCAAGCAACGAGGCCTGCACTCTTTTTGGTGTGGAGAAAACAAATATCGAACGAAAAAAAATCACCCAATTCATTCCCAACTGGGATGCAATTAGCCACCACGACAGCAAATGGGTTGAGGTTGAGAACCGAGAGGTATTTCTAACGAACGTAGAGAATAGCGGATTCTATCTGCTCAACAGCAAGGCTGTGATGCGCACGCAAAACAAGTTCGACGAGCAGATCTGCACTTTCAGAAGTATGCGCCAAGTGCTTAACGAAGCAAACAAATACATTGGCAATACTGCTTACGTTTATTTCGAAGATATTATTGGAGCCTCGGTGCCCATGAAACGGATGACAAAGGAAGCCAAATCTATTGCCAAAACCGAGTTGCCAGTGATGCTGCTAGGCGAGAAGTACACGGGCCGTGAAACCTTGGCGCAGGCAATTCACAACCATAGCAAACGTACAAACTTTGGCTTTGTAAGGGTAGATGTGAGCGCACTATCAACCGATCAGCTTGAAGAAACCCTTTGGGGCTACACCGAAAACCACAAGCCACACCTAAGGCGCATGCCCAAACCCGGCGCTTTTGAGTTTGCTAACGGCGGAACGCTTTACATAAATGAGATTGGGCTTTTGCCTAAACCTATTCAGGATAAAGTTTTTGATGTAATTAAAACCCAAAAAGTTGGCAGATTAGGATCTACACGGCAAACTACAATTGATGTTCGTATTATCTGCAGCAGCTCATTCGATTTGACCCAAAAGATTGAGGCCAACGAGTTCCGCATCGATCTGTTTTACACCCTAAGCACAGCATCGCTTCGTGTTCCGCCCCTTAGGGAAAGGCGAGCCGACATACCAATGCTTATGGGGAATTACATGGCTATAAAATCGCGCGAGCTGGGGATAAAGGCAGTTGAAATCCCCAAAAAAATAATCCTCATACTTAAACGGTACGAATGGCCTGAGAATTTTAAGGAGATGATTGAGCTTACCGAAAGGATCATCCTTGACAAAGGCCAAATGTTTAAAACCTTTAAAAACGAGCGCGATTTCAAAAAAAGGAATCTTTATTTAGAGCAGCTCAAGGAAGTGGAAAGCATCATATCTATTGATGAGCACGAGAAAGAGCTTATTATTCGCGCCTACAATGCATTTAACGGCAGCATCAGCAAAGCATCGCGAAGGCTCGGCATTAGTCGCAACACGCTCTACCTAAAGCTAAAGAAGTATGGTATTGATGCTTAGGCAAGCGCAGTATCAGTAAGTAAGGGCTGACCCATATACCCAACACAATTTATCTGAGGAAAAGGCACTAGCGCAGCAACCTTTTACATTACGGACTCAACTTTCGCAAGCAACTTAACCCGTTGACGTCTAGTCAAACATCAAACTTTTAGATGTTTATACAACAGATAATAAGCCTCTTAAATATTTTTGCGGATTCTTTGTGGATCCTTTGTGCAATCCTTTGCGTTACTTTGTGATATAGCTTTTTACAATTACACAAAACCTGCCCGCAGCAGGCGGGGACACTAAGAAGTCACAAAAACCTCAAAGGGTTATGCTTATAATGTTGTATTACAGTGGTATATACGATTTAATTTTGCTTGCGAAAGTTGAGTTACGGATAGAAACTCTTTTAGCTATAGATATTGTTGTGAAACAGAAGAGATAATGGCTGGTTGCTTCAATAAGCTTAGCAACCAGCCTGATATTTTTTCCCGATAGTCCGTTGAAACGTAATTACACCTCGTAATTTGTAATCTCGTCGGTGGTTTCAAAATCGTAGCCAGGGTACTCAAAAATGGAGAGCCTAGGTTCTGTCTCGCCAATGGAGTAGCCCCATACCGTGGAGTACTCCTTCACATTTTCACCCATTTCGATTAGTTGGTGCAGATACTCGCCAATGGGTTTCGACTCAATGATCACTATCTTACCAATTTTATTGATAATTGGGCTATGCCAACGCGTATGATCATGATCGAACTCTAGGATTCGCCTACCCCACCGTGTAATACCAATGGTACGAAACGTAAGGCTTTTGCCTACACCTGGCAGATTTATCACGTTACGATCAGAAGCCATAAACGGAATGTCCGCCTTCTGACGAAGCTGCTTAAGGTTTTCTACCATATTTTGTGCCTCAAGCGGAAAACGCTTTATCTCCTGTAGGTACTCCTTGGGGATAGTACCCAACACCTTTTCCTCTACCTGCTCCTGCACTGCCCTTGCGTTGGTGGCATAGTTGAATGTATTTTCCTGAAATCCTTTTACCGAGAAGGTGTAGTACGTAATAACGCCAATATCGTTGAGCACCTTACGCAGCTTGGCTGTGTGCCCACGGCGCGATGCGGCCGATGTAAAAACCAGCTGGTTGGTTACCGTCCACCCAACCGATACCAATCGTTTCACAGCCAGTGCCGACTCGGGAGTAACCTCCATGGGCGACTCGAAATGGGTTTGGATAACAAACTGTTTCACTCCGTACGCCGATGCACGCTCTTTAAAATCGCCTAAAATTTTTGTAAGCTCTTCGGTTACGCGCTGAGGAAGGTATGCTAGGAGCCTGCTACCAAGACGAATTCGCTGAATCTCAGCAAATTTTTGCCCATTGGGTCGCTGTTTGTTTGCCTCCACCTTTCGGACAATCATCTTTAGCACCTCATCGAGGATGTTCTTAAGCGACTTGTTCTGGCTCATAAGCGCATCGCCACCTGTAATTAGGATATCGCGCAGCTGGGTATCGTTTTCCCAGTAGGTTAGCAGTCGCTGAAGCTTCTCGTCCCAGGTTTCGTTGGGTTTCAGCTTATCGAGATTAAAGTTTAGATTTCCGCGTTGGAAATCGTACATACGCTGGCATGAAACGCAGAGCCCACCGCAAGCCCTCCCCATGGTATCGGGAATAAGGATAGCCACCTCGGGGTAGCGCCTGTGCACACAGTGGTGCGATGGCAGCATCCAGCCAGCTGCATTGGGTTTTCCTGGCTCAACCTGATCCTCCTTCTCCCAGGCCTGAATATTACCAAACTGATCGATAAGTGGTTTGCTGTAGATAACGTAATGGCGAATGGCCAAATCGGATCCCGCTGCAAAATCGGGAGTACGTGCATTTAGCAACGATAGGTAATATGGATTTACAAAGAAAGGGATACCTTTCTTCTCGGCATTTTCGAGGACTTTTTGAGTTTCCAAATCGAGTGAGTAATCGAGCAGCTCGTTGAGCAGCTTAGGCGATCGGACTGCAAATCGCAGGTGGAACCGATGGTCGTCCCACCACTCCCTCATCTTATCGAGCTTCTGCTCATCGGTCATTTTCTCATCAAAACAGTAGCGGGTATCGCCTATCTCACAGCTTTGAATATTTCGGACAAGCACCTGAATTATTCGCTCCTTGTTTTCCTTGCGAATCTTCACTATTTGAGGATCTAACCCATCATGCCATCGCGCCATCCACTCCTCCACCTGCTCGCGAGATGGCTTGTACTGAGGCAGCTGGTTGTTGAGCTGGCGGAAAAGTTTGATCATATCATCAAAAAAAAGCGGCTTGGCACCCCCCGCCCCGTGCTTAGCGCCTAGCCATATCAGGTTGAATGGATCGTTAATCGTTTTCTCACCATTTCGATAGGGATTTTCGAACTCGCGACCCGAATTGGCAATATAATCGAGAATTCGTATTGCAGCAAAATCTTGCCAACGCAGGTTTTCAAACCCCTCGCGCCCCTGCACCTCGCCTTTGTAATACTTAACGGCCAAGGGGTTCTCCTTGAGCACATCAAGCGCCCACTCCTTAACCTGCTCCATGGCCTCTTCGGACGAATTGGCCTCGGTGTATATATCGCTAAGCCTTGGGTTTTCCCTAAAAAGTTTACGTAAAAGCGTTAGCGACCGGGCCGACAAAGCTATTTTTTCTGGATAATAAGTCATATATTAGATTTTAATTTTCGATTTGGGTAAGGCTAGCCGGCAATGCTATGGCGAACCTATATAAATCTTTGGCTATGTACGCCATGAGCATGGGCTTGGAGAATATATCCCTATTCACAACCTTTGGGTTTGCATACCTTCCGGTTTAGCAGGGCAAAGATAGTGAATTTTGATGATTTTTAAAAACGACACTCAACACGCTTACTCTGGGCACACTAGCACATCAAGGCTTCTACGCAGCGCATTTTACACTCATTAAAACTCTATCAAACAGCATGTAATGGACATCACAAAACACATCAACTAAAGCAACAGAAGCATTAGGTAATGCGATGGTTTGGTCAGGATTGAAAATTGGGGCAAAAAAAATCACGCAAAATTTTTGTTTAACATTTTTTTACATTTTCATCAATTTTAAGTTATTTTTCTATATTTTTAGTTGATTTTTGTCAACGCAACTGCCTTTGTGACTGACGGGGCGAAGCTGTGCAAAATGGTATGTTATGACAGGCATCCAAATCAAATTAGAACCAGGCTATCATCGCGATAACAACGTGGTTTTCATCAGGTTTCCAAAGGATGAAAAGCTAATCGAGATAGTGAAATCCATTGATGGGGCACGCTGGAGCCAAACCAACCGAGCGTGGTACGTACCCAAATCGAAATTTAGGTTAGCAACGGTTTACGCATTATTTACAGGCTACTGGGTAGATTACAGCGCCCTGCAGCTCACAAAACCCAAAAAGGTAGAGCAAACTACACAAAAATCAATCACCCAAGTACCTCCCCCCATAGTCGAAAACCGGGAACTGATTGATGAGTATAAGAAATGGCTAACGCACAAGCGATACAGCGAGAACACCATTCATAGGTATACCGAGATGATCAGCATTTTTGCCGGGCATATGGGCAGTACTAGCCTGCGGATGATTACCAATGCCGATGTAATAGAATTTGTGAGAGGCAAGCTAATTGCTCAAGGGTACAGCTTCACGTACCAAAATCAGCTGGTAAGCGCCCTTAAGCTGTTTTTTAGGGAGATTGTGAATGCGCCCATCGATATCGAGAAGCTGGAGAGGCCACGGCGCGAGCACAAGCTCCCCAACGTCCTTAGCAAGGATGAGATAAAAGCCATCCTACAATCGCCCAAAAACGTAAAGCACAAAACAATGCTTAGCCTGATTTACGCCTGCGGACTCAGGCGCAGGGAGTTGCTTTGGCTAAAACCAAACGACGTGGACAGCAGCCGCGGACTGCTCACCATCCGCAACTCCAAGGGGCGTAAAGACAGGATGGTTCCCATCTCGGATCGCACCATCGGTATGCTTAAGGAATACTACAAGCTATACCGCCCAAAGGTATGGCTTTTTGAGGGGCAGGAGCCTGGGGAGCGTTACTCGGAGGCATCGCTCTCAAAGGTGCTCAAGGTGGCACTGGAGGCCACAAAGATACACAAGCCCGCCACGCTACACTGGCTACGCCACAGCTACGCCACGCATCTGCTTGAGGCCGGCACCGATTTACGCTACATACAGGAGCTGCTAGGGCATAAGAGCAGCCGTACCACAGAGATTTACACCCACGTATCACAAAGCTCATTACAAAAAGTAAAATCACCCTTTGACGATATGGATATTTAGACCGATATTTACCTTGATCAAACAGCACCCAAAGGTGTGCTTTAACAACACAATTGCGAGGTTAAAAATAACTTTTGGTAGTGCTACAAGTAAGTTGTGCGGCATGCTAAAAAGACAGCAGACTACTAAATTGATACGATATGAAAAAAATTAAAATTGGATTATTATTAGGCATTGTTGCTGGTATTATTGATGTAATTCCTATGATTTTGCAAAACCTGACATGGGATGCAAATATATCTGCATTTACTATGTGGGTAGTTGTCGGATTTCTAATTGCAACGATTGATTTAAATATCAATTCGATAATCAAAGGTATTTTGACCGCCTTCTTGGTTTTATTACCAACTGCAATTTTGATTGGTTGGAAAGAGCCTGTTTCATTGATACCAATAACCATAATGACAACAATTTTAGGTGGACTACTTGGATTTTCAATTAATAAAACTTTGACTAAAAAATGAGTACTTTCTCAGAGATTTGTATTTATGAGGTAAAGCCTGACAAGGTAGATGAATTTGAAAAATTGATTGAAGAAGTCGCAGAACATCATAAATCCTTTGTAGGTGTGACTGATGTAAAATATATCAAAAGGACACATAGACAAAAGGACTTTAATTCGGTAAAAAATGGAGAACCTGCAATCCGACTGACAAGAAAACCAGAAAGCGTGACTTATATTTTATACTGGGAACTTGAAAACGAATTGATTCATGCCGTAGCAACAAAATCTGGATTAGGAAAATTTTACAAACAATTCAACCGATGTTTAACAACAATGCCGAAAATAATACTTGGAGAGAGGATAAAATAAAGCACGACCGCACAACAAAGTGTAAATGCCATAAGGGTTTCAGAGGTTTGCGAAGGTCAGAAGTCCGCTTTAACTTTTCGTGTAACTTGATAGGAAATCACCCGCAATCCCTTACGGCACTTACACTCGACAGTTATGCACCATAGTAGAAATTCGGGGCAGAAGAGATTAAGTCATTGGATGACAGTCAATTTTTGAAATCGAGACGGAATATTACTAATTGAAAATCATAGCACGGAATGAGAATTTGCGCATTGACTGTCATCCTCTGACTTAAATGTGTTTTTTCGGCTCAACTTTCGACTAGATTCATAACG